>CAJUBG010000039.1 GCA_910584575.1 uncultured Dorea sp. | reverse complement strand
ATGGATAACTAAGAATTATCTCCCATCCCGTCAGACTTATTTTCTCATTCCCCTAAAACTCTCTAACAAAAAAATGGTAGACAAATAAGGAGAATTATCTTCTCCTCATTTACCTTACCATTGATCAACCGTTACTATTCTAACATATATCTCTCCAAATTTCGACCCTTTTTTTCAATTTTTTTATTTTATACTTCGCAAACCACATAACAGCATTTAACTCCGGTACAATGTACCACGGATGAAAGAAATGTATATCGTTCTTTCTCTCGCCAGATTCTGGCAGATCAATACTCAAAACTTGATAACCATATCTGCAAACAATTTCACGGCACTCCCCAAATGATTGCAAGTATACCGTCTATCTCAATGTCTTCCTTTGAAATAATCATTTTCAATCTTTCTAGCCTTTCAACTGCTCTATATAACCACTTTGAATCGCCTCAATATTCTTTGCAATTTTTTCTTCCGGCCAATTCCACCATTCTATTTTAAGTAGTTCGGTTATGATTTCTTCTGGAAAGCGTTTCCTTATTGGTTTTGCAGGGATGCCGCCCACAATGGTATATGGCGCTACATCCTTAGTAACTAATGCGCGAGCGCCTATAATCGCACCATCGCCAATAGTAACACCTGCTAATATAAGGGCCTCGTAACCAATCCAGACATCATTTCCGACGATAATATCCCCTTTGTTATCCCAACTTTCCGTAACATTCTTTTTCTCAAGTTCCCACTCCTCAAAAAATAATGGAAATGGATAAGTTGACAGAGAAGTCATCCTATGATTTGCACTATTGAAAAGAAATTTTGCACCGCAAGCAATCGAACAAAACTTTCCAATGATAAGTTTATCATGATTGATGGGATAATGATATAAAACATTATTCTGCTCAAACATCTTAGGATTGTCCATAAAGTCGTTATACATCGTATAATCTCCAACTACTATATTAGGACAAGTAATCACATTTTTAAGATAGACCGTTTGCATATCTCCTGTTCTCGGATACAATTTTTTTGAATCAGACATTTTACACTCCTCCTGCTGTAAATCGTATTTCATAATTATACTTTAGGGAGAAAGCACTCACAATATACTGAATGGTACCGAAACAATCTTTAGAAAAGAGAGCTGCCCTCCTGACAGCTCTCTGTAATCACTTTTGATATATTATTTTTCTAATGGCATATATCGAAAGGCCGTATTCATCACCAATCTCCTCAATCGAAACACCCTTCTGATATTTTTCAATAATAGCAATATTTCGTTTATTGAGTTCCTTTCGATAACCAGACAATTCGCCCCAAGATTTATGCTGCTCGTCCTTGGCAGGAATGTAAATGTAACCTGCCTGAACATACTTTTGTAACTCCTCAACCAGCGCATCCGGAAGAATTGTTGTTGCATTTATATACTTCATGCGGGCTTCCTCCTTGATTAATAAATTCAAGTAACAAAGCCAGCATAACTTTCAGCGACTAACGATACTCCATGCAAGCGTCGCTTATACTGGCTTTGCATGGAGCCATACTCTGTTTTTCCTATTCTTGTTTATACACATAATTCCCACCTCCCAATACTCCTTATCATATCTCCTTCCTAATCCTCAATATATTCTGCCCCTCCCTATACTCATAAGTAATCTCATCCATACTCTTTTTCACCATATAAATCCCAAGCCCCCCAATCTCTCTCTCCTCCAACGCAAGCCCCACATTCGGGTCCTCCCTGGCAAGAGGATCATAGGGAACCCCATGATCAATAAAAGACACCACCACCGAGAGAGGCTCATTCACGACCTCCACCCTGACAGTCGCAGCCCCGACCTTGGGATGATAAGCATAATGCGCAATATTCCCAAACAGCTCGTCAATCGCAATATCAATCTGCATCTGCGCCTTCACCGGACACCCCAACTCCTCAAGCTGCTCATCCACAAAGGCCGTCACCTGGGTAATATTTTCTACCGTCGCGTCTACGGTTAATTCCTTCATTCCTCCACCTTCATTCTTTCTTTATATTCCAGACACAACATGGTAATGTCGTCAAACTGCAAAGCCTCTCCAACAAAAGCGTCGATATCCTCCTTCACGCTCTCCAAGAGCTTTTGCGGTTTGGCGTCCACATTCCTGCATAGAATCTCCCTTAAGCGTTCCATGCCGTACAACTCCTTCTCCTGGTTGGTAGCCTCAGTCACTCCGTCCGTATACTGGAACAGCTTATCTCCTGGCTCTAACTGCATAGAGCCGCACCGATAGCGCATCCCCTCCATGCCGGCAAGCACGAAGCCCGCACGAATCTTATATGGCTCATATTCATTCCCCTTACAGATATAAGGTATCTCATGCCCTGCATTGACAAACGTAAGCTCGCCCGTCACCAGATCCAGCACTCCCTCAAACGCCGTGATAAACAGCCCCTCGCTGTTGGACTCGCACAACAGCTCATTGACTTCTGTGAACACCTCGCCCAGATCGCTCTCCGGCTTCGTGTGATCCTTAATCAGCGTCTTTCCAATCACCATAAACAAAGCCGCCGGAACACCTTTTCCTGACACGTCCGCCACCACGATGGCAAGATGCCTCTCGTCCACCATAAAGAAATCATAGAAATCGCCGCCCACCTCCTTCGCAGGGTCCATGGTAGCATAGATATCGAACTCCGTCCGGTCCGGAAATGCCGGAAAGATACAGGGCAGCATGGACGCCTGAATATTCTTTGCAATATCCAACTCCGTCCCGATTCTCTCCTTCTCCGCCGTGATACGGGAAAGATTCTCAATATAATCCTTCAGGCTGTCGGTCATATGGTTGAACGCCTCTCCAAGCAGCGCCGTTTCATCATCAGATTCCACTTCAATCCGGTAATCCAGATTGCCGCCGCTTATCTGCCCCGCCCCTTCAGTCAGGGTGTAAATGGGCTGTGTCAGGCGTCTGGCAAATTTATTTGACAGGAAAATAATAACCACGGTAATCACCAGGGCAATGACCACGAATAAGCCTGCCATCAGCCTGATCTTTACATTGATATCCTCTATGGTCTGTTGGGTAATGGTGCTGATATTTTCCTGCAAATCATTGATGTGGGTCACAATCGAGGCATCGTTAAGGCCAATCACCGTCACTACCACCCAACTGGTGGTGGTCAGTGGTGAATACGCAAGATACGACTCCTTCCCGTCCAGGGTCACCTGGGTGATTCCCGATTCTCCCTCCCTGATTTTTTCCATCACGGCAGTCAGTTCTTCATTTCCTGAGTCCAGCAGATTGTCCTTGAAACGATTAATCTCGCTGTCCCCGTCAGGATTGGCATTGGCAATCACATTCATGCTGCCGGTATTAAGAAGAAACGCATATCCACTCTCCCCGATACTGGTACTCTGCACCATCTCCTGAATATTTTCTATCAGGCCGCCGCTTCCTGCCACGCCCACCAGCTCGCCGTCCACATACACCGGCATAGAGCAGATGAGCGCAACCCCGCGTCCTGACCCGTCCTGAATGGGATGACTCCAATAGACCTCCCCATCCTTTAATTTTGCCGCCTCCTTATACCAGGAGGATTCCCTTGCATCATATTCTACCATAGAAGTAGTCAGCGTGTCTGCCAAAACATCAATTCCCGACGACTCCAGGCAGAAATAGGTTGCGCCGATTCCGCTGTACGTACCGTCCCCATTGTCAAAATTGCGGATGCCCCCCAAGGCATTTTCCAGATAACGGGCAAGGTACAATTCCCGCCTCATCTCGTCAGAAAGACGCGTCTCGTCAAGACGTGCCTTTATAACCGTTCCATCCTTTTCCACAATAGAAGCCGGCTCCATCAGGGAACGGGGGGCGCGCAGATGATAGGAAAATGTCCCCAGAGTTTCCGGCGGATAATTACAGGAAAAATCATAGGCATTTACCGGAAGCTCGCTGTCTGGCTGCCCATGGGTATAGAATTCCTGATTGGAATACACCTCCCGCGCAGCCATAGCCACCAGATTAGTCTGGTTTAAAATCAGGTTTAAGCTGGTATCCGCAAGGCTGCTCTTATTCTCTGCCATTGCCTGAAGTTCTTCCTTCTTCTGGGTGCGCAGGGCGTCTGTGGCGTCCGAGGCCGCCTGGTCGTTCAAGCCCTTAAGTCCGTCGGTGGTATTCTGCCGTATCCTCCAGATTTCAAAACTCGAAGCCACTCCAAGAAGCAGAATCGAGGCAAGAGAAATCGAGAGCACCAGCCGAACCACCTTATTTTTTATTGTTTTCAATCCTATTTATCCCCCTTTTCGCACTACGGCGGTGCTTCTTTATGTAAGACAATAATTTCTCTCCATTCTCATGCAAATGGATATCCTCATAGCGAATCTTTTGCCCTCCTACATAGGTAAGCAGCATGTATTCCGCATTTTCCTGCAAAGGCTTAAGCCCCGTAAAGAAAAAGCCTGCCTTAAAAAGTGTCTCATATCCTAAAACAGCCGATAAGTCCCGAAGATTCAGATAGCAGACCACCGTTGCATCCCCACGCTTTCCAATCTCATCCATCCTGACGGACAGCCTTTTCTCAAAATCCCTTCCGAGCTTCTGAACCGTCAAAATATAAGAATTATGTACCGCTTCCTCCTTCCATGACATATGGGTTTCTTCCACCTTGGGCATTTTAACCGAACTGCTGAGCAGACATTCACACTCGCCCGCCCCATCCGCCTCATTTACGTCTATTCCGGCTCTCCCTATAATCCCACACTCCACGCCAAGCTCACCATAGATACGCCGTACCTCCTCCACATGCTCTGACGGGCAATACAGGACTCCAATCCTATGCCTGCATCCCCTCCTGCACATGACAGCCTGGCTCATCTTCCCTTCTTTGGCAAGCCCAAGCCCTGGCACCATGACAGGATTCCGGTACAGCATCATCCGTATGCCGCAGAATACGAACCCCCGGCGGGCAAGGCTGCCCTGGCTGATGCTGTTATGGGTCATCACATCAGCATAGAGTGAGCAGACGCCCTTTTCCCCCTCGGCAAAGCGAAACAGACACTCCTCCTGAGCCTTTCCAATCCCCATTCCCCGGTAGGCTTCCTTCACCACCCGCAGCATCAAAAGAGCGCTTCCGGAAAATTCCTCGTCCTGACGGACAGCCGAGGTGCTAATAATCTCCCCGTCAGGAGTAACGCCGCACAACACAGTCATTTCCCCAGAGGCACATTTTTCCAGAAGAAATTCCTCCTCCAGATATTCCTTATATGGATAACCGTCGCCATAGAAATCCTCAATGCACCGGCGAAATCCCTCCCCGTCGCCGCGCCTAAGCTGACGGAAGCTGACGGTCACACGGCGGCCTGATTCCTTCTCCTCAAACTCCATGCCGCCGCCCTTGGCGCCGTCCCTTCCCTTGTGTTCAAACTCCATATCTCTCCCTCCTTATCCGCCTGCGTCATTCAAAACTGAATCAACAGATTATTCATACCAAACGTCTCCCGAAACTCAATCTTCTTTGCCGTCCCCGCAATCATCTTAATCCCAAGCACCTGGTCCGCCATCTCCTCACACTCTCGGTTTTCCTCATAAAAGCTCACAGGATCAAATATCCTGCCGGAATTACGGATACGAAGCAGCACGTCCTCCCCCATTTTCACGATACGGATATCAATAAACTGCTCTTTTTCCCTATCCATACAATAGGTAATAATCACCGTCAGCATTTCCTCAATAGCCAGACTCACCTGCATGGTCTTTTTTACCCCAATGCCGGAGGACTCACAGAAATCCGTAATCTTATTGGAGGCAAACATAATATCCTCCACCGTATTGCGGACAGAAAATGATATCTCACCCTCGCCCTCCATGGAGGTGTCAAGAAGATACCCGTCAAGGGAGGGAGAACGACGCCGGATGCCCTTCACCACCAGCAAAACCGTTCCCAGAGTCAGCATATCCGCCGCCGCAAGGGACATCCAGATTCCCTTTGCCCCTGCAAAAGTGCCAAGCAGAAGAACCGCCGGCCCAAGGTAGATAAAAAGCCGCAGAGACAGAATCAGATTCGACAGCATAGACCTTCGGATGGTATTAAAATAACCGGACATCATCAGATTGGGAAATGCAAACAATAAACTGACCGCCAGACAGGCCATTGCCCCGCGGCTTCCCTCTCTGGCAGACGACTCCGTAATATTAAAAAGGAAACAGAACATCTGGGGAAACAGCGCAATCAGGGCGGACAAGGCCACAGTCAGTATACCGCCAAGCCCCATTGCCCTCTGGCACACACGCCGGATACTACCTGCGTCCTTCTCTCCCAGAAATACCCCGACAATAGGCATGAGGGCAGAGGCAACCCCTACAATCACACCTGTTACCAGGTCGGAAACACTCTTAACCAGTGAGAATACAGGCAGATACACAGCCGCGCCAATTTGCAGAAGCATCCCGTTAATCAGCAGGATTTTTAAGGCATTTAACAGATTATTACAGCCGTTTGGACTGCCGCAGGCCAGAATCTCTCCCATCATGCGGACTGTGGGACGCATTCTCACCAGACGGGTATTGCCGGTCCTGCAAAATATAAGATAAAGCCCAATCAACGCCGTCAGGCTCATGGAAAGCCCTGTGGCAATGCTTGCGCCCTTCATTCCCATCCCGCATACAGGCGACATGAACAGCCAGGTCAGCGCCACGTTCATACCGCTGGACAGCAAAAACAAAAGGGAGGAGTCTTCCGGCTTTCCCTCACACTTTAAGAAATTCAAAGGAAGATAGATAAAAAGCGTACCGCTGCCGCCGATGATATACCAGAACAGATAGTCTACCGCGTATTCCTTTACCAGCCCTTCGCCGCCAAGCAGGGAAAGCAGCGGCTCTATGAAAAGCAGCGCCGCGCCCGTAGTCGCCACGCACACGGCCGCAGTCATCCAGAAGGACAGTGAAAACACCTGCCGGTATGCCTCGTAGTCATTTTTTCCGATATACAGATTCGCCGCAATAGAGCCGCCCATGCCGATCACCGCGCCGATGGTATAATAGAACAAATAGACGGGACTGACCAACGACATGGCAGCCAACCCCGTCTCTCCCAAAAACCGTCCCACGATTACCGTGTCAATCATCCCGCCCATACTGGCGGCAAGCATAGATAGAACCGACGCAATCACATACTTACCGTAGACCGTTTTCAAAAAAAAATTATTTCGCTTTAGTTCCTGTTCCATAAGGTTTTCAGATTTACTTCTCAATGGTGAGAATATCCCCAAAGCCCGTCACCTCAAAGATTTCCATGATTGTTTCGTTTACATGGGTCACCTTCATGCTTCCCTGCTTGTTCATCGTCTTCTGAGCGCCCAGAAGCACACGAAGCCCTGCTGATGAAAGATAGTCAAGCCCTTTCATATCAATAACCAGCTCAGTCACGCCGTCAAGACGGCTCTTTGTCACCTTCTCAAGCTCAGGTGCGGTGGTCGTGTCAAGCCGCCCCTCAAGGGAAAGGCATAGCTGGTTTCCATTCAGATTCTCTGTAATATTCATGATAATCCTACCTCATTTCTTATATATTAGTTTCCTTTATACCCTCACATTCGTATGTATCAGGTTCGCAAGCGGATAATTCATCGGATTGGTGTACTGCATAATCTTGCTTTTGACCTCGTCCTTTTTCTTCTGCTCCTCGTCCTCCTTCTGGGAGAAATCGTCAATCAGGAATTCAATATTCTTCTGCATCATCCGTACCGTATGCGCCATGTTCTGCATGATGTCAATCACATTTCTCGGATTGGTGGCAATAAATTCCTCCAACGAATCACCGGTGACGCGCATAACCAACACATCATTATAGGCAACCGCCGTGTAGATACAGGGGAGGTCGGAAAATACATTTAACTCTCCGAAACATCTTCCCTTGGAATAGATTCCAATCAGATGCTCATCCTTCTCTCCATAGCGGTTAAATACCGCCACAGATCCGGATAAAATCTTGAACATACTGTCGCTTACTTCTCCCTCTTTGAGAATCATGTCGTCCGCGTGAAACGTCTGCATCCTGGGTTTCTTTGCTTTTTCATCCATAACAGCCCTCTAATCTCCTATATCTGTATGGCCCTGCTCAAACTCCCACTGAAGGCCATACTTGTCAATAAAATAAAAGTATTTCGTATTTCCAAGGATATCCGCCGCCTTCTGCTTTCCTTGGGCATCCTTCTCTTTTGCCTCGTCAAAATAGTAAAAATCTGACGGTTCTGTCTTGCTGATCTGGTAAACCTTGTAGTCCTCTGTGGTGTTAATCAACGTCACGTCCGGCTGTGCCTTGATATACTCAAAAGCTTCTTCAATATTGATGACCTTTAACGCTACATGTCTTGCGCCGCTGATGTCGTTTGCCTTGAAAATCACCGGCTCCTGACGTCCCTTTGGATTGTGGTAGCACATTAATTCAATGGTGAATTTCGTTCCGGGTACATCCATGAAGCCGATGGATACTTCGGCCTCCTCAGCCTCTTTGACAAATCCGCCTGCCTGGAAGAAGCCTTTATTCTTCCAGTGAGGAATGTGCTGATTAGGAACTGCCCCAAGGATTCTCTCATAATACTTGAATGCCTCCAAAACATCGTCTACAAAGATACAAACATGGGATAATCCCGTAAAATTAGGTTTTTGCATGATAATGCCTCCTGTCTTATGTATTATATAATACCGTGGTCACGGCACAGCGCTTCGATACTTCTGTCATAAGTCGCCTCAGCCTCTTTGGAAAAAAAGCAGCCGGGAACTCCCTCGTTATGGTCACGGTGATGCGCCACACATTCGCAGCATTTGCCATGTCTTGGACAGTCGTAGGTACAGGGACACGGCCTTTGGTTGTCGCAATGCTTCACTTATATATTCCTCCTTACCCCATTCTTTTCAGACACTTTCTGCAATTATAACAATTCCATCTCCTGAATTGTCACACCTGGGATAATATGTACTTATTTAGGGACAATATTCAATTCTGCCACCGTATTGTTCATATTCAAAACCCGCATATACTGAAAGTCAGACATAATCTTGCGAAGCAGGCCGATTCCGCCCACCGTCACCTTCTCCTCCTGCTCTTTCGTACCTGGCTGATACTCCAGAGGATTAAAGGGAATCCCGTCGTCACGGATTCGCAAAATATACTTATCATCCTGAATGGTAAAACTAATATCCATATAATTTTTCTGGTCAGGCCGGTAGCCGTACTGCACAATGTTAGCCGCAATCTCCTCCAAGGCAAGTCCAAGGATTTTCCCGTCCCTCTCGGTGATACCGTTTTCCTCGCAGAAGGTAAACAGCTTCTCCCGAAAGGCAATCACCTCACTCAAGTCGTTACGGATTGAGCAGTCTAACGTCTTGACTTTTGACACCTTAGGCAGCATATAGACTCCTGCCGCAAACCTTCCCCTGCGCTGCCCCACGCTTCGGTACAGAGAGCTTAACAGGATGGTAACCGCTTCGCTTGCCACCGCCATCACGCACACGCCTGTAAGCCCCCACATTAGGATTCCCCCAAGGGTCAGGGGCACGATGACCAGAAATCCCTGAAGCACCGTAATTACCGTAGAAAGTCCAGGCTGTAAGATGGTCTGATAGTAGGACATCAGGAACTTGTTGTACACATAGAACGGAAAACTTAAAGCAAATATGCGCAGCGCCATATTGCACATGCCAAGCATCTCCCCCTCTGTAATTCCAAAAAGCCCTGCAATAAACTGGGGAATCATAAGGAATAGAAGCAAAAGCGCTAAAATGGCAATGTAGCTGTATGTAAGCACCTTCTTACACAGCGCACGTATCCCGTAATAATCCCGTTCCCCATAAAGAATTCCCGCAATATTCTGAACCAGCCCTATGATGCCGCCCACACACAGCTCTGCAATCAGCACAGCATTGGCGCACACCGAGTAAACCGCCATAGGGTCATTTCCCAAAAGCCTAACAATGGCAGAATTGATAATAACTGACTTTAAGGCTGACATCAGGGTAAACGCCGCGCTTGGAATCCCCGCCTTTGCCGCCAGGCAGGCGTAAGAAAGCGCCTCCCCATCCGGCCTCCTTAGATGCAGCATCCGATGCTTTGACCGGAAATAAACCAGGACCGTCACCATGCCCGTCAGATACCCGATTATGGTAGCAAGGGCGCTTCCCGCCATCCCTATCTTTAACCCCTTCAGAAAAACCAAATCCAGGGCAAGATTCACCACATTCGCAATGATAAAAAGGGCGCTGCCAAGCTGCGGATGATTGTCTGCATTCATAAAATAGCAAAAAATAATCGCAAGCGTCAGAATGGGAATCCCGCCGAAATTCACAGCAATATAAGGCTCAACCAACGCCGCCAACGCCCCGTTCCCAGAAAGCGCCATAGCAAGCACCCCAGGCAAAAACGGAGTAAAAAGGGCAAAAATCACAGACAATAGAAGCCCTGCCGCCAAGGAGGCGCTAAAAACTCCATCCGCCTCCTGGGTGCTTCGCTTTCCCAACAACACGGCAGCCTCCGCCGCCCCTCCCATCGCCAGCATCATAGCCGGCATCTGAAGGACGAGCAGCACAGGCATCGAAAGCTCAATCGCCGCCATAGCATCCGCCCCAAGGATATTCCCCACAATCATCCCATCCACCACATTCCCAAGCTGCATGGCAACCGTCATCAACACACTCGGCAAAATATACTGATGAATTTTCTTATTAATCAAAAACGCATTTCTCTCCATATTCACCCCTAGATCCTGCCGTCAAAAAATCCCAACGTCTCAAGCGCGGTCAGCGCATTCTTAAGATAATCCCCATCCGGCATCGGCCACTTGAACCCAAGCCGGTAAAGCGCCTTTGTGGTAAATCCATTATCCGCGTCAATATAAATCGAGCTGTTATCCTTGTCACTGGAGGAATATGCAATCAGCCCCGAAATCAGTTCATTCTTCTCCTCATTTTCAAGGGCAGCCTCAAGCGCCTTCTGGAACTTTTCATCACTCACAATGTCAATCTTAATCCCTGACTGGTTCATCTGCTCGATTACGTCCGCCATCTGGATTAAATAACTGCTGTAAGCATGGAACACGCTGAAATCACCCTCCGCCGAAGCCAGCCTTACAATCGCCTCTGCCGTGGAGTCAATGGGTGAGAATTCCGCAGGCATATCCAGCATAGATACCGGAAACTTTCCAAGAGCCACATACCCCCGCAGGGTGCGCATAAATCCATTCGTCACAGAATTAATCTGGAACTCTCCGTCGCTTACACGGCTCATTAAATTCCCTACACGTATTACCTTGCCCTTCATCCCTTCTGAAACCGCCTCAAGCAGCGCCTTCTCTGCCCTGAATTTCGTGTCAATATATTTGTTCGTCAGGCTTTGGCCGAAGTACAATTCATTCTCATGGAGGCGTTTCTCTACCGGGAATTTTCCGGCCACGTTCTCGCCTGCAATGCTCACGGTGGAAATCTGGATTAACTCCCGTCCCGTTTCTTTACACAGATGAATCAGATTCAGCACTCCCTGGTAATTCACCTTCTCAAGCGTATCATCCGCGGAGAAATGCTTCACACACGCCGCACAGTTAATAATCTGCTCGAAATCATAGACCTTAAGCCCGTCAACTTTAGCGCTGTCCGTAATATCTCCCTCAATCAGACGAATCCGGCTGCCGAATAATTCCTCATAAGGATTATTGAAATAGTACACCAGCATACTCTTAAGCCGTGTTTCTAAGGATAACGCTTTTCCCTTCCGAAGCAGACAGTAGATTACCTGGTCTCCATTGTCAATCAAGTGCTTCAGGATATGCGCCCCAAGGAAGCCGTTTGCCCCTGTCAGCAGGATGCTGCCAGTCTTAGACGGATGAATCTCATCCACATATTCCACGCTGTTCCTGCCTAAAATCTTCTCCAAAGAGCCTTCCTTATCCTGGCCGCCCTCTGTCTCGTCCTCGCCGCCCTCTGCCTGATTTAATTCCTGAATATGGCGTTCCAGGCTAAGAGGCGTCTTATAGTCAAACAAATCTGCATAGGATACCGGAAGTCCTGCGCTCATACATTTCATAGCCACCTTGGACGCTGACAGGGACGTTCCGCCATTTTCAAAGAAATCATCCTCAATTCCGATTTGTTCAGCGCCCAGAGCCATCTCAAAGATTTCGCACAGCTTACGCTGTAACTCGGTGCGCGGCTTCACATAATTCTGATTCTCCGCAGTATACTCCGGCTCAGGAAGGGCGCGCTTATTTACCTTGCCATTGTTGGTAAGGGGCAGCTCCGGAAGCTGCATCAGGACGCTCGGCACCATGTACGGCGTTAAATATTTCTGCATGAAGCAGGTCAGCTTCTGCCTGTCAATCTGGCTCTCCGCCACAAAATATCCGCACAGGAACTGAATGGAATCCTTCTCCTTTACCAGCACCACGCTGGATTTTACCGTAGGATACTGGTTCATAACATTTTCAATCTCATCCAACTCCACACGCAGTCCCCGTAGCTTTACCTGGTTATCCATGCGCCCCATGAACTCAATCTTTCCATGGTGGTTCCATTTCGCCAAATCGCCGCTTCGGTATGCCCTCCTGCCCTCAAACTGAATAAATTTGTCCGCCGTCATCTCCGGCTTTCCAACATAGCCTCTGCCGACGCCGTTTCCGATAATCAGAAGCTCGCCCGGCACTCCGGCAGGCAGAAGGTTCCTATAACGGTCAATCATCACCATCTTAATATTCGCCATAGGCTTTCCGATGGTAACCTTCTCCCCTGTCATCTGGTCAAAGGCACAGCCAATGGTGGTCTCCGTCGGCCCGTATCCGTTGAACACAATAGCCTCGGTTCCCAAAGCCTTAATCTTGTCGTAAAGAGCCTCCGGAAATGCCTCTGCGCCCACGTTAAACACCTTAATCTGGGACAGGGATTTCTTCATCTCCGGCATGTCGATAATATTAATCAGGAAGGACGGCGTACAGGTCAGCATATCCACCCCGTTTTTCAAAATCAGACTGGAAAGAGCCAGAGGATTATGGATTTCCTCCTCATTTGCCATGCAGACCGTAATCCCGTGATAAAGAGGGATACATTCCTCCAAAACGGATACGTCGAAGGTAATAGCCGCAAATGCCAGGGACACCGTGGCATTATAGACATACGCCTGCGCCTCCACGTTGTAACGGTTGTCGTCCACATAGTTGACCAGATTCCGGTGCTCAATCATTACCCCCTTCGGTTTTCCCGTAGAGCCTGAGGTATAGATGCAGTAGCACAGATTGTCAGGCCGAAGGTCCACATGGGGATTCTCTGTCTTTCCCTCCTGAGAAAGAAGCTGGTCGATAAAAATCGCCTTGACCGACAATTTATCCAGAAGCATTTTGCGCTCTTTCGCCAGACTCTCAGGCAGCAATAAGAACTCCGCCTTAGAATCCTCCAGGATATAGCTGATTCTCTCGTCCGGATATTCTGGGTCTATGGGGAGAAATGCGCCTCCCGCCTTCATAATTCCCTGTCTTGCTGCGTACACCTCCACCGTCCGAGGCAGCATGACGCCCACCATCTGTTCAATTTTTAAGCCCATGTCAATCAGGTAATTGGCAATCTTGTTGGCGTTCTCGTTCAACTGCCTGAAGGTCAGGGACGTACCGCAGGCAATCACAGCCGTCTTGTCAGGATACAGGGCCGCCTGCCGTTCAAAGAGGACGTTTGCCGTAGTCTGCTCTACCTCATAATCCGTCTCGTTGTAGCTGTCAAGCTCACGGCGGGCCTTTTCGCTTACCATGGAGACCTCCTTCAACTGCCTCTTTGTCTGGAATTCCAAAACCACAGCCGACAGACTCTCCATTAGCCCTGCCACCGTCCGTTCCTCGTACATGTCGCTTCTATACTCTGCCTGGTACACAATTCCCCCGTTTTCCACCAGCACGTCAACAGACAGCGGCGCTTTGGCCGTATCTAAGGAAAGCTCTTGTAAAACCGCCTTCTCTCCGGCGATTTCGTCAAACTGGAAATTGTCCCCCTGGAACGCGAACATAAGGTCAGCCTTGATATTGTAAGCCCTGCTGATTTCCGCAAAGGAGTAGATATCGGAATTCATGCTGTTCATCAACTGCTCGCCGGTTTCCCTCAGATAATCTCCTACTGTCTTCTCCCCATCAAGGTTACAGTACACAGGCAGGGTCTTTACCAGCATATTCATCACAGACGCCAGACGGGAATCATTTCTTCCATTATAAATGGTGGTAAATACTGCCTCGTCTTTATAGACATAACGTCCGACTACAAACCCAAATGCCGCCGTAAACAGGGTATTCATGGTAATCCTCTGTTCTTCGCAGAATTTCTTTAAAGCCTCCGTCTCTAACGCAGCCGTCTTCTTATATACCCCCAAGCCTTGGGAAGCCTCCCTGTGATCCCTGGCCGGAAGGAAATCCGTATCACAGCCTTCAAATACGGAGTCATAATAACGCTTCGCAAGGGCATACTCCTCGCCTTTTAACGCCTTCTGCTCTACAAGCGCCGCCTCAAAGCCGGTGAAGCTCTCCTTCGTAAGCCCGCCGCCCTCATATGCGCGATTCATATCCCGAAGGAAGATGCCGCAGGATTCCCCGTCGCTGATAATGTGGTGGAATTCCAGGAACAAGTATTTCCCCTCCGGCGTATCGAAAAGACAAATTCTAAATAAACGGTCTCCAATAAGCTGATAGGGCTTAACCAAATCCTCCTTACACATAGACTGGCATATTTCTGCCTCAAAGGGCAGCCCGTCATTTCGCTTCTGCCAGATATCGCCGTTGTCATCCATATACAGAGTGGTCTTAATATATGGATGAGCCTCCACCGTGTCCTCCAAAGCCTTCTTAAGCCGTCCAAGGTCTACATTTTCCCCAAGACGGAACAGGAATGGGATGTTGTAAATGGTACTGCCTGGATTGGCGGCGCACTCCACGAAAATGCCGTTCTGGGTCTGGGTCAGAGGATATGCCTCCTGTTTCGCGAAGACCTCCTCCCCCTGGCTTTGCGCAAGGAACTGCTCTAACTTCTCTACCGTATCGTTCTCCTTTAAATCCTTGTTGCGGATGACCGCGCCGTCAAATGCCTCGGAAAGCAGGACATTCAGCTTCACGGCCCCAATGGAGGTAAGCCCTGCCCGATAGATATCCGTGGTTACGCCAAATTCCTTATGGCCGATTACCTCTGCCACGCAGTCGAAAATCTTCTGCTGCGTCTCATTCTTTGGCGGCGCCAATTCCTCCTGCCTGCGCTCAGGTACAGGAAGGGCTCGCTTATTCACCTTCTGGTTCTGATTCAGCGGAATCTTGTCAATCTGCATGGTCACGGCAGGAACCATATAAGGCGGCTTACTCTCCTCGATAAATGCATTCAGGGCGTCCACATCCACTTCTCCTTCTGACACCACATAAGCGGCAATATATTTTCCGCCTGCCGGCTCGTTAAACGCCGCCACAGTGGCATCCGTAATCCCTGGGAATCTGCGGATGACTTCTTCTACCTCAGAAAGCTCGATACGGAAGCCTCTTACCTTTACCTGGCCGTCCCGCCTGCCGATAAACTGGACGTTCCCGTCCGGCATAAACCGCACGATATCTCCGGTATGGTAGAGCCTGTCGTAGCCCTTAAGCGAGCAGAAGGCATTGGGTGAATATACCTCTTTTGTCTTATCCGGCCTGTTCAGATACCCTCGGCTCACCTGATATCCCGCGATGCAAAGCTCGCCCGGCACGCCCACAGGCACACGTCTTCCCTGGCTGTCCAATACATAGAGCTTAATATTGGAGATTGCCTTTCCAATAGGGAACTCGTCCTCGTATCTCTCAAGCGGGTAAGCCGTCATATTAACCGTACACTCGGTAGGCCCGTAAATATTAAAGTACCTCGTCTCCCCCTTCGGCTCAAACGGCGCAAGAGTCTCGCCGCCCATAGCAAGACACTTAAGGCTGCCATTCTTCATGCTGGTGGCAAACGCCCGCCCAATCTGGGTCGTCATAAACGCATGGGTAACTCCCTGTTTTTCAAAATACTGATTCAGGCCGTTCAAATCCAGACGGATATTCTCCTCAATGATGTGAACCTCCGCCCCCACAGTCAGCGCCGGATACATATCCATCATATTCGCGTCAAAGCCGTAGCTCGCATACGCGGCCACCTTACACTCTTTGGTAAGCCCGTAATACTCACCGTACCAGTGACAGAACGCGGCGATATTTCCATGCTCTAACATACAGCCTTTGGGCACGCCCGTAGAGCCTGAAGTGTATAAAAGGATAAATAAATCCTCCGGCTTCGGCGGCTTCGGAAGCTGTTTTACTTTCGGCAGACTGAAAATATCTTCTGTCAGGAGAACCTTTCCCTGAAAACTTGGCACCAATGGAAGAAGCTCTTTATCTGCAATCAGAAGCTTTGCGTCCGCATCCTTCATCATGAATTCCAGACGTTCCTTCGGATAGGAGGGATCTAAAGGCTGATACGCCGCGCCCGCCTTGGAAACACCAAGGGAGGCGATGGCCATAAACTCGCACCTTGGAATCAGTACGGATACTGCCTGCTCACTGCCAATCCCAAGCTCTGCCACATAAGCGGCGAGACGGTCCGTAATCTCATCCACTCCGGCATAAGTGTACCTTCTGTCGCAGTAGACCACAGCCGTTCTCTCCGGCGTTTTCCTGGCCTGCTCTCTGAATAAATCAACCACGGTTTTGCTTCTGTCATAGGGCGCCTCCGTATCGTTAAACTCATCTAAAACCTGCAAATCAAGCTCAGACGCCAGAGCAATCTCCTTTAACGTCACGCAGGAAAGCATCCCTTGAAGGGTCTGCTGCATCATCCGAAGGAGTCCCTTGGCCGTCTCCTCACGGTACAAATCCGTGCGGTATTCCAGGGAAATCTCATAGCCCTCCCGATTCTTCATAACCATAACCGAAATATTCGCCTGCACGTCCTTCGCAGGAATTGGCCTGGCCGGATACTTCTCTCCCCCAAAGGTCAAACCGTTTAACATTTCCCCCTGATAGACGAACAGTATATCAGAGGCGATACCGTAATCCCTTGCCAGCTCTGCGAAGGAAATGCAGTCATGGCCCATCAGCTCATAGAAATCCTCCTGGAAGCCCTTAAGGTATTCGTCCACCGCCATCCGTTCCTCGAAGGAGTGGCTCACCGGAAGGGTACGCACAAACATTCCCGTAGACTGAGCCAGCTTCGTTGTATGTCTTCCGTTGTTTACGGTACAGAAGAAGCTCTTGTTAAGCCCGCTTAACTTAGCCAGGGCATAGGAAAACGCACCGAGAAACAGTGTGTTTTCGGAGATTCCCTTCCGCCTTACAAACTGCTCGACAGCCATACAGGAAACCTCCTCGCCGCATGCATGCTTAACCGCTTTGCTTCGCGGGGTGATTACCTTCCTCCTAAAATCCTTAATCAGCATTTCCTCTATGTCAACGCCCTCAAACCTTCCTCGGAAATACTCCCGCGCCGACTGATACTTTGGCGTATCCTTAATCGTTTCCTCATAAACCGCCAAATCCGTCAGGGAAATCTCCTCCGGCTTTGGTTCTTCTCCCTGATAGATTTGGGAGATTTCATCCAGAAATACCTTCACCGACGTACCGTCAAAAATCAGGTGATGGACGTCGAACAAAAAGTAGCAGCGTCCCTTGCACCGATAGAGAGCCATGCGGTAAAGAGGCTCTCCCTCCATACAAAACGGGCGGACAAAGGTTTTCTTTACTGCTTCTATGTCCTCTACCTCCCATTCCTTAAGGTCTGCCCTCTGGAATTCAGGATGCAGGCACATCACAGGCGTCCCATGCTCAAGCGCAATGTTTACGCCAAAGGAAGCGTGCCGCGCCACGGCCTTTTTTACCGCCTCCTTGAACCGGTTAAGGTCTAGCTGCCCTGGCAGTTCGCAGCACATGGGGATATTGTACATGACAGCCTCTGGGTCGTTTGCGCATTCCAGATAAACGCCCATCTGTGAATCAGTCAGAGGATAAACGTCTCTCTTTTCCGAGGCTTTCCCGATTTCCCCTGCCTCATCCGCGTCCAGAAGCTCTGCAATCATCTCAGGCGTCCTGCCCCTTAAGACCATCTCAGGCGTCATAGGAAGGTCTGAAAGATATTCCAGTAATTGCAGTACGTTGATGGAATCTCCGCCCAGACGGAAGAAATCATCCTCCCTGCCTGTTCTGCCGCAATGGAGAACCTCCTCAAAGCCGCTGCAAATCCGACGCTCTACATCATTCTTCGGCTCCTGATACTCAGCCTTGTACTCCTCAGGCCCCGGCGGCAGAAGTACGGTACGGTCCAGTTTGCCGTTGGCATTCTTCGGAAGCGCGTCAAGCCGCTTGAAGAAGCGAGGAATCATATAATCAGGCAACGAGTCTCTTAAGAAGGTGCGAAGCTGTTCTGACGTTATCTCTGGCTTTGCCACATAGTAGCCGCAGAGATAATTCTGCCCGTTCTCGTCTGAAAATGCCTTCACGACTGCATTTTCCACGCCTGCCATGGAGGACATCTTAATCTCAATCTCTCCCGTCTCTACCCGCTGTCCGTTAATCTTAACCATCCAGTCCCTGCGGTTGACATACAGATAGTTCCCGTCTTTAAGCCTTCTTACAATATCTCCGGTATGTACAAGCATCTCCCCGTCTTCTTGCCTCTGAAACGTCCGCGCGCTCTGTTCTTCAAGATTTAAGTAGGCTTCCCCAAGGATGCCCTTGATACAGAGCTCGCCGTCTTCTCCGTCTGCCACCTCCCGTCCGTTTTCATCCAGCAAAGAAAACGTCAATCCCTGTGCAGGCTTTCCAATCGGCGTATTCTCCATAGGCCCGTCAATCTTATAGTACGACGCAATCATCGCCGTCTCACTGCACCCATAGACATTATACAACTCAAATCCATCCCCTGAAAGCCTGGAAACCCGTTCGCTTCCTGTGGCAACCTTCTTAAGGGCTCCTCCTTTATTCTTAAAAAATTTCATGATCTGAGGACTGATAAAGGCACAGGTAATATCATACTCCACAAAATAATCCTCAATCATTCTCACATCTTTGCGAATCTCCTCCGGTACGATATGGGTGCACGCGCCGCAGCTTAAGGTGCCAAAATACTCCATAACCAGAACCACAAAGGACATGGGCGCCATTGCAGCCACCACATCCTTATCCTCCAGATACAAAATACTCCTGACTCTCATGATTCCCTGGGTGAGGCTCGCCACACTGTGGACGATTCCCTTGGGCCTTCCGGTAGAGCCGGAGGTATAGATAAGCATCGCCCTGTCTGCATCCGCCGCCCTCATAGGGGAAGCCGGCTCATACTGTTCCACATCCCCAATCCAGTTTACGTCAATCCGCGCAGCCGCCTGGCAGTCCTCCTTTATATAGTCAAGCCTCTCTTTGGGGTATTCCGGCAGCACAGGCACGAAAGCCGCCCCTGCCATCAGAACCCCAATCTCTGCCGCCACATACTCCATTCTCCTGTCCATGCACACCAGCACCGTCTGTCCGGATATCTTCCCTGACCGCATAAGCTTCGCCGCAATCCTGCGGCTTAAGGTATCCAACTCCCGATACGTGGTGGTTCTTCTCCCGCCTCTGTCAACGATTGCCGTCTTGTCCGGATACCGGCGCACCATACTTTGAAATTCGTCTAAAAAATTCATATCACTGATTCCTCCTTCTATTTCTTCCCCATATAGGCGTTCACCCTTGTCTTAACGTTCTCACGCAGATTCTCATAATAATAATCATAGTCATGGCCGTGCAGGCTCTCCGGCCCAAACAATTCCGCCGGTGCATAGTCCGCATTCTCGGCTGTACAGACGACCACGCCCCTTTCAGTGTCCACCTGTGCGTCCGCAACCCCTTTCACAATCTCATACTCGCCCGTCTCCTCATTCATGATCCTGCTGCCTAAATTTTCTTCAAAACCAGCATAGGTATCGTCCCGTTTCCAGTTAATGGGGTTAATGCTTAACGCCTCCGGCTCTACCACCAGATTATGCTGGCCCTGGTTTCCCTTCCCCTCGGTATTCCAGGATACAATCACGCCCGTATCATCGGCTCTCTCGGCAAATTTCAGATAAGGATGCCGAGTAAGCCAGTCTTCGGTAATGGAAAATCCAATCGGATACGCCGCAACCATGCGCTCATAGTATTCCGGATGGGCCTGCATATACTCTCCAAGAACAATCTTCGTCATGATAGAGCCCTGGGAATGTCCTGCAATCATGAAGGGCCTGCCTTCATTATAGTTTTCAAAATAGTAATCAAGGGCTGCATACACATCTGTACGCTGCTCATTCAACTGATATTCCTCCAACTCCTCATGGCTTAAGCCTACCACCGCGAAAATATTGCTCTGCCTGTAATACGGCGCGAATACGTTGGTTGATTCCTCAAAAACCGTCGCCTGGTTTTCATAGATATCTTGGGCGCGCGCCCTGACAGCTTCGTTGTCAATGTCACAGATTGGCTTCGCATCCTCTGCCTCGTCCATATAGCAGGTTGGATAGAGATAAAAGGTATCTACCTCATGGGTAACCTCCGGTATCCTCATCCAGTTCTCCTCCTTGGAGTAATCTGACGGTACTCCCTTCAAATCCGAAATTTCAAATTCTTCCTCGGATTCCGGCTTTTCGTCTTCGCTTTCCTGCGCCGTGGCTTTTTCCTGCCCGCCTGTATCCTTTGGCGTATCTGCGGTATTGCCGCAGCCTGCCATACCGCACAGCGCGGCGCAGACCGCCAAGGATAAAAGCCATTTTCTCATGTTGTTTTTCATGTTGTCGATACCTCCCGTACATAGTTAGATTGACTATAACATTTTAAAAATATTGATTCTATAAGATGGGATATTTCATAATTTTTCTGGGACAAAAAGATTCCAGACAAAAGAGAACAAGAAAAGACGGGAAAAAAGATTCCAGGAATGTTATACTAAGGACGAGCGCTCAAACAAACAGGAATTATTACGACAATCGGAGGAAAAAGCTGTGGACTGGATGACAATTATCACGCAGGCATTGGACTATATTGAAAAACATATTACAAGAGAACTCACGGTAGACGACGTGGCAGGGCACGTCTTGGTTTCTCCCTTTTATTTTCATAAAGGCTTCAGTATGTTATGTGGATATTCACTCATGGAATATATTCGTAACCGCAGACTTTCCCTGGCAGGCGGTGAACTGGTATCCGGTGATATATCAGTCATGGAATTAGCTATGAAATACGGCTATGACTCCCCCGACAGCTTCACTAGGGCATTTGTACGCTTCCACGGCTGCTCTCCTTCGGCTGTCCGAAGGGGAAACGCAATGGTGAAAAACTTCGCGCCTCTGAAACTGACAATATCATTGAAAGGTGGTTATCTCATGGATTACAGGATTACAAGAAAAGAGAGCTTTACCGTTCTCGCATCAGCAAAAGAATTTAAATATGAAAACGCCAAACAGGAGATTCTGGCGTTCTGGAATGAACATTATACATCCGGAAACGGACAGCATGTAGGCGGAATGTTTGGAATCAATATCGACCCTCAGATGGGACATGAGACCTTCGAGTATCTCATCGCAGACGTCTATCATCCGGCAAAAGATATTCCCCGGGGATTTGTGACAAGGACGATTCCGGCGTTTACATGGGCGGTATTCCCGTGTAAAGGCCCGATGCCGGATTCAATGCAGGATGTGAATGTCAAAATATTTTCGGAATGGCTTCCTGCTTTGAAGGAGTACGAATTCGCGGCAGGGTATTGTGTGGAGATGTACGAACAGCCGGACAAATATCCTAAGGGCGTGCAGGATGAAAATTATTATGCGGAGATATGGATACCGGTTAAGAAGAAATAATCAGGCTAAAGAGAGGGGGCTGTCGCTTTAAGCAAAAAGCAACAGCCCCCATTTTTATTTCCAAGACTACCCCAAATTTCACAGCTCAAATTCCAGACAAGCCTTAAATTGGTCACAGTCTATCCTGATATCAAACTCTCCGCCTAACGCCTTCGCATAGGTACTCACAATCGCCAGCCCAAGTCCGTTTCCCTCGCTGGTTCTCTCCTTGTCCCCCCGTGCAAACCGTTCCACAATATCATCCTTTGTAAAATCCATAAAATACCCCGCTGTATTGGTAATCTCTATGCAGATATGGCGCATATCCTCACCCTCCGGCACGCCTTTCAAATACGTCCTCACAAACGCACGGGTTCCTTTCGCAGAATATTTCAGCACATTCTCAATCAAATTCTGGCAGATACGGTAAAAATACGTATTGTCCGAATAAATCTTCGTATCCTCATCCGTAAGCTTAACCACAAACTTAAGGCCACTCTCCTTAACCCTGTCGTCCATGTCCGCGAAAATCTGCTCAATCAGCCGGTTTACCTCAAAATTTTCTTTATGCAGCTCAACATTGCCGCTGCTGGCCTTTGCCAGTGAAAACAGGCTGTTAATCATCTCCTTCAGCTTCTCCGTCCTCGCCGAAATCACATCAATATAATCCCGCACAACGTCGCTTAATTCCTCCTTCTTAATCAGCTCAACATAACCGACAATGGAAGTAAGAGGCGTCTTTAAATCATGGGACACATTGGTAATCAAGTCCACCCGAAGCTGGTCGCTTCTTGAAACCTTCTCAAGACTTTTCCTTTCGATTTCCAACGCTTCCTCAAGCCGTGCCTGTAAACGCCCATCCATCCGCGCCATCACACCGTCCATTTCCCCGCGCCAGAATCTTCCTACCGCCCGCGAAGCCAGCATAAACTGAAGCAAGACCGTCATGAGCATCACATATCCCGTCGAAAAATTATGATACCATCCTTTGCTCAGCCCGCCCCAGGTACCGTCGCCGCAGACAAGGTCGTACAGATACCAGACTGCCGCCAGAACACAGACCATTCCAACTCTATTGAGGCGCTTAAAAGAAAAAGACTCGCTCTGCTTCCATTCCTCATAATCATGCCCTGTCTCACTGCACCAATCTTGATACTGCTTCTCCAGGTACCGTTTCAGAAGAAGCTTAAGCCCATAGCCTAGACAACCGTTTCCCAACAGCCCAACCATCAGGACTGTCTCAGTGGAATATGAACGGCGATAAGCAATCATCACACCCAAAACAAACACTCCAAACGCCGTTAAAACCAATCCCGATACAGGAATCTGGTTCTTCTTAAAGAAAATGTAAATCTTATTAACTATATTTTTCCATTTTGTACCCAATGCCCCACACCACCTTTACATATCTTGGTTTCTTTGAATCAATTTCCACCTTCTCGCGGATATGGCGGATATGCACCATAACCGTATTCTCCACAGCATAGTCCGCCTGCTCCTTCCACACCATCTCATAAATCTGCTCAGCCGGAAAAATCTGTCCCGGATGCTCCATGAAAAGCTCTAATATCTTGTATTCTGTGGCGGTCAGCCGAACCTCCTCCCCCTCCACAATCACTACCCGCTGCTTCTTATCCAGTACCAGCCCTCCGTTGACAATCCGGTCCTCATCCGCCTTGGGCTTTGATTCTCCCCAGGCATGATACCGCCGCAGATGGGCCTTGATTCTCGCCGTCAGCTCAGCCGGCTGATAAGGCTTCTCCACATAATCATCCGCCCCCAGAACAAGCCCTGACACCTTGTCACTCTCCTCAGTCTTAGCCGACAGAATAATCACCGGAATCCTGCTTTTCTCCCGCAGCTTCATCAATGCAGACAGCCCGTTGAGCCTTGGCATCATCACATCCAGAAGAATTAAATCAATCTTCTCCCTCTCAAGCGCCTCCAAAGCCTCCATGCCGTCATAAGCCTTGACTACCTGATAGCCCTCGTATTTTAACAATTCACTGATCGAGTACACAATCTCTCTATTATCGTCCACAACCAGTATGGTTTCCGTTTCCATGCGCGTCCCTCCGTTCCTGTCCCGATGCTCCTTACACGGTTACTATAATATAATTGCCTTAAAAGAAACTCAACATAAATCTTAAAAATTTCTTAACAAAAAAAGAGCTGCTGAACGCGACAGCCTCTCTTTTAAAACGATTTTATACCACAGCTTCTATCAAAGTCTTATCACCCAAGATAATCTTATTCACACCTGTCGTCTTATTCCGGTTAAAATTAAAACTAACCATATATCCCCTCTTTAGGTGATATTCATCCAGATACTCTGCCAGTTGTTCCTCTCCCCGCCTATTATACTCTTTTCCATGCCACAGCTTAAGCTCTATAATAAATTGCTTCCCCCGAAAATCAATAATCAAATCTGTACGCCGCTTCGTCCTCGTCCTCGCCTCAATATAATAATTTCCCGTCCCGTTGATAATTGGCTTCATGTAAAGCAAAAATATACACCGCCCATTGTCCTCCAAAAACTTTTCATTATTCTCTCCAAAAAGTTCTGTATAATGACTGACAAACCTTTGGAGTACTAATTCCATATCTAACTGGCCATTGGCAACAAACCAATTCTTTTCTTCCTCCGCAATCTCTGAAATTCCAAGATGCCTGGCTTCCTCCGCAAGAAAACCATTATAAAGCCGTGTCTCAAAAATACGGTTCGCCACAGACACAACCCCGTTTTCTAATTTGACAAACCCAAACATCACAGCCAAACGAATCCCCATGTCTCCTGGTACATATTCTATCATTCTGCCTTTTAACAGCAATTCCCTAAGCATCTCCTTAAGCTTTGGGAAATCCTTTAGCTTATTGTCAAGAGATTCAAACAGTGTATTCTCCTCCATAAGAAGGAGCCTGACCGCCGCCAAAAAACCCTCCTTCGTCCACGCGGCTTCTCCATTCGGGAAATCCTGGCTTCCTATAATCTTTTCATCCATCAGCTTACAAATCCGTGAAACCAGAAATGGATATCCAGACGTATATCCATAGATTAAAGACGCCAGTTTAAAGACGTCCATACCCGTCTGATGAGTCTGCTCATACTCCTTAAGCATACCGGCAATCCCCTTCTTTTTCAGGCTCATATCTATATCAAAATCAGCCGCAACATTCCATGGGCTATTTGTTTTTCCTTCCTCATCAGGACGCAGTTTAATCTTGAGGCTCTTGATATCATATACGCCTGCCAGAATTACCGAGTGAAAAATCGGCGTTTCATCCCTGTCAATGTAGTATCCTCTAAGCTGTGCCAGAAAATCCAAAAACACTTGATTATTTGCCGCGCTGTCTACTTCGTCAACCAACAGCACCACCGGTTTATCCGAAACTGCGCAAATCTGGCTCAGATGCCCAAACAAATCAAACAGCGTAAACATCTTAGGGCTGCTGCGGATAATATCTCCAAGCATCTCTATCTCTGTATCCATTTTTGCAGAACAATCCACACATTCTCTTTTCAATACCTGCAAAAAATAAGTGGCAAACGCCAACGAAAAAATATTCCCATCCTGAAACTTTGCCGCATCCAGCTTCTGAAAATCAAGGCTTACCACCAGATACTCATCCCGAAGATATTTTTTCAATATCCTGAGGGTCGTAGTCTTCCCATACTGTCGGGCGCGGTTTATTGTAAAATACTCCCCTCTGTCTATCAATTCCTTAATCTTGCCAAGACGTTCGCTGATATCTACCATATAATGCAAATCCGGCTTACAATCAGCGCTGACATTAAATATTTTCGCCATATTACACCTTCCTCTCCCCGCTGTGCTCAAGGAAACACCCCTCCTCATGGGAATAGACCACCCCAATCGCCTGCAAATAGGCATAGATAATCGTAGTTCCCACAAACTTCATCCCCCGTTTTTTCAAGTCTTTTGAGACCGCATCCGAAAGTGCAGAATGGGCCAAGCCCTTCTCATAGACCACCTTTCCATCCGTAAATCCCCAGATATAATCGGAAAAACTCCCAAACTCCTCCTGAATACTGCGAAATACCCTTGCATTTGTCACAGCGCTTTCAATCTTCCGCCTATTGCGGATAATGTTTGGATTCTCCCGCAGCTTTTCCATTTTCTCCTGGTCATATGCACAGACCTTTTCCAAATCAAAGCCGTCGAACGCCTCTCTAAAGCTCTCCTGCTTGTTCAGCACACACTCCCAGCTAAGCCCCGCCTGAAATGCCTCTAAGACCAGCATTTCAAACAGCTTATGGTCGTCATACACAGGAACGCCCCACTCCTCATCATGATACCTGATATACCTTTCGTTCTTCGGGTTCGCCCACTGACACCTTGTTTTTCCGTCTTGCCATTCCATATTGCCATTCCTTTCCTCATAGATGTATCGCATACCGTAATACTTGCCCTGACGGGCCGGTGGACTCCGTCCATTAATTTATACCCAAGGGCACACCCTAATGCATACCCTTCGGGTAGGTGGACTGCGTCTAGTAAGGTACAATCTCAGCCCCTCTGCTCTCCATCTCCTCAATATACTGCTGTGCTGCCGGAATAATGCACAGACGCAGACTTTCCCCAATGGCAAAATAAGGATACACAGCCACATTTTCTCTGCAATACACGGCATAAGGTACAGACTCCGGCGTATAATCCACCAAAGTAAGATGCTCATACGCCAAATCATTAAGGGTCGTGTATAACGTCACAATCTCCTCATCCGCCAGGTCAGGAAGCAGCGTCTTTAACGTGTAGAAGCACATGTCCTCATACGCCTTAAACAACGGCTCTGTGTAACTATGGTCATCAAAATTTAACGTAATCTCATGCACATTGTCGCTGCCCGACGGCGTATACACAGAAATGGTGGGAAAGGGCAGAATGGACTCATCCTTGCTGTAATTATAATAACTGCACCCATAACCAGAATGGATTGCCCTGTCGTAATTGTAAGCCCGCCACTCAGAGGAAGGGGCAAGATAGGCTTCCCCTTTGCCTGCCTGGTAAATGCTGTTGTACCTGCCGATAAAATCATCAATGGAAAATGTAAACACGAATTCACCTGCCTGGTTTTCTACAATCCCCATCTCCAGCTCTTTATCTGCCGCCTCCTTCACAATCTCCTTAATTTTATCATCAAGCAGACCCGTACTCTCTGCCACGGCCTTTACAGGCTTGTGCATACGCGAAGGCTTCGCCCCGTCCGGCGCGCTTTCCACAGTTCTATAAGGTATCATAATATATTTCCCGGCAAATGTAAATCTCACGGCACACA
Source organism: uncultured Dorea sp. (assembly GCA_910584575.1). Classification (GTDB taxonomy): domain Bacteria; phylum Bacillota; class Clostridia; order Lachnospirales; family Lachnospiraceae; genus Sporofaciens. Next base: position 6,477 of record CAJUBG010000039.1, on the reverse strand, counting down.
AACCTCCCAAAAATAATACTGCCGCCGCAATCACCAATCCCTTTCTGTGTATCTTCAAACAATTTCCTCCCTTGTTTACTCTGTTCCTTCAAACTCTCTCCTTGCCCGATATGCAGGAATACAGTATGAGCGTTCCCTGTCCACCCGATTTCCTACATAGACACAGCGTCCGTCCTCCCTCCTTAGAAGCGTCACCTCATGGGCGTAATAACAGTCCATCCCTTCCTCGGTGGATATTGCCTCCACATAGGCCGTTACCGTCCCATCCCCATTCTCTGTACACCGGACCACCTCCGGAAAGGACGGCTGTAACTGCTGCACTCGATTCCTAATCCCTATGGCACTCCAGGGGTAACTCCCCTTCGCGCTGTCATATCTGGCATACTCCTCTATCTCATCAACCGTAATATCAAAATACTGCCCAATCACGGCCTCAAACTCCTCTTTAGGAATCCCGTCCCCATAGGCCCCGTTTTCCAAACGTTTTCCGTATTCCCTTGCGTATAGAAACTCAAACAAATCATTAAATTCAATCTTCTCCATACACGACATATCCCAATCCACCAGAAACAGGTTATTGCAGAAATAACTGACAGGAACGATATACTCCTCTGTAATCTCCCTGCATTGCCCGTCAAGGGGCAGGACCCGACAGAAAATATGCATGTCCATCTCCTGATTCCTGGACAGCGCCTTTTCCCAGATCAGCCACCCTTTAGGTGTGTACTCCCATTGATACGCCAAAATCTTCTCCAACTGCGAAAGGGCAGGCTTCATTTCTTCTGTGAACACGGCGCTGGCAGATGTCACAGACAGCTCGTTCTTTTCAAAGACAAGATGGTAATACCGAAATACCCCTACGGTATTTACCTGGTAAATCTGCGCCTCTGCCTCCTTACCGGCTAAAGCGTCTCTCAAAGCAGCGTCCACCTGTTCATAGTTGGTCAGGTTATAGTCTCGGTTTCCGCAGGAGACAGAAAGTCCCCTGGAGGCGCCAATTTCAATCATCTCATGCAGGGCGTCCTCGTCCGTCTCACCTTTGTCTAACGTACTTTTGTAAATATTTTCGCAGCTTTCCATAAATGAAAACAGCTTTTTTATGGTTTCCTCCTTCTCCTGCTCATCCATTTCTATCATTTTAAGCTCATAAGCCTGATCGTCTTTGTCCGTCTGGTTTTGCGCATCTTCCCCTTCAGCAATGCTTTCAATACTGCCAGCGTCGCCATCCGGATTATTTCCTTCACTGTCATGAGCCGGCTTCAGACTCCACGCCAACACCGCTGCTGCCAGAACGAATACTCCTGCGGCTATAATTCTTGTTCTTTTCTTCATTCCATTCTCCTGCCATCTGAATAACCTTTGGGCTGTTAATTTCGCCTATATTTTATATCTTACATATGTAATACTTGTATTATGCACTCTCCTGTTCTTCTTGTCAACCCTCTTTCTAATTTGTTATAGCAGCAGAGAGTTGCCGTGTCCACCGTAGGCGTGAACAGGGACTGCAGAAAAATTTCATTGCAAAGTTATTGTGTAGATTGACCTTTTTTTGTATAATTGGAGTATCGTAACCGAATCCAACTATCGCAAGAAGGGAGTGACTCACTATGTCCGGCAGACAGGTAAAACTAGAGCACGCCGAGAAGGGCAGTATCCTTTACCACTATACAAAAAGCAACGGCGTCAATGGCATTATTAACCATAACTGTTTTTGGGCGACTAAGAGCGATTTCCTCAACGACCCCAATGAATTTTCCCATATCCGTGGAATTATAGAAGAAGTGTGTCGGGAGAATATTAAGAACCAGACCTTAAGAGAACGGTTTCTGAAGGATTCCATTTACGCAGGCAGAGAAAAAAACAGAGAATATTTCGTCCTTTCATTTTCAAAATGCAGGGACAGCATTACTATGTGGTCCGAATTCGGCAATAAGACCGGCTACAATATCGGCTTCCGAAGCAATGATATTGTTGCGAGAATCGAAGAAGCTGCCGAGATTGCGTATCACGGACTCGTGGTTTACGATACAAGGCAGCAGAAGCAGTTGATTCGCAGGATTATCTGCGCTTCCCTTCCCCATCTGCTGCATATGCCGCTGGACGCGATTCTGGATGCCGGAAGCCGCGACCCAAAGGATAGCAATTACTTAAAAGCCTGCCGAAAATTCCAGAAGACAGCAGAGGTTTACGCAATGTTCTTTAAACATGAAGGTTTTGCAGAAGAACAGGAATATCGGTTTATTTTCAAAAAGCAGAAGGATACTACTGTATATTTCCGCCCCAAAGACGGTTTTATGCTTCCCTATATTGAAATTCCCTTAAGTGAACGGAATCTGCCAATCGAGGAGATTATGGTGGCGCCCCAGAATCACATCGACCTGGCAAAAAACGGGATGGAATATATGCTGCAGACCAAGGGGTATGACGCGGACGTTTCCTTATCCAATATTAAGCTGAGATATTAGTATATCCAAGGGCTGCCACATTGGCGGCAGCCCTCTTTTCTTTATCTCTGAAGCTCTAAAACATGCGCCCATGCCTCCTCGTCAAATTCCCGATCCTTAAAGTAGAATTTCCGGTCTGCCTCCGTAATCTCTCTTATGACTTTACACGGATTGCCCGCTGCAATCACCCAGTCAGGGATATCCTTAGTCACCACGCTTCCCGCGCCGATTACCGTATTACTGCCGATATGTACGCCCGGACAGATTACCGTATTGCCCCCAATCCAGACATTATCGCCGATTGTCACTTCAATGCCGTATTCATATGCCGTGTTGCGGGTATCCGGATGTACCGGATGGCCTGCCGTATAGATTGCCACATTGGGAGCCATCTGGCAGTTATCTCCGATTATTACCTTTGCCACATCCAGAATCATGCAATTGTAGTTTGCGAAAAAGTTCTTCCCTACTTCTATGTGAGAGCCGTAGTCACAGTAGAAGGGCGGGTTGATGAAAGCCCCGTCGGATTTGCCAAGCAGCTCTTTTACAATCTGGCCGATTGCGTCGAAATCTGAACGGTCTGCCGTATTAAGCGCCTGGGTCAGCTTTCTGGCTCTTTTTTGTTCCTCGAACACTTCTTCGTCTGAGATATAGGGGAGTTCTCTGTCTCGTCTTTCTTTATTTGTCATAGATATATGCCTTCCTTTCTTGTCTTGTAACATTAGTATACCCAAAGGCATGCAATGCGGTGTACCTTTGGGTATATCATAATACATTTTATGGCATATATCTATCACTTTTTTATTTTTCATAAATCCAGTTAGCAATTATAGGGCTCTGGAACCTATTTCAATTGCTCAGCCAAATCCTCTATCATATCCCTATACATGTCCGCAAGCGTTTGCCTGGGTTTCCAGCCAAGACTCTCCAATTTCTTCCCCGACAGCCTAAGCCCTGTATGGGCCGCATAGCCGTATCCTCCCTGTCTTGAACCCCCTTGTCCGGATGATGCGGGCACAAGCTTTCCCGGCAGGAACCTCTCCCGCCCATACTATACCGAGCATGACCCGGCAACCCTTTCCGGCTTCATCGGTTATACGCGGCGAAAAATAGTGATAATCTCAATTATTCCGTCATTCATTTCGGCAAAAATATCCCCATCCATTTTGTGCATAAGTTGTCTGCAAATATACAAACCAAGCCCGCTTCCTTCCACTTTTTCCGAATTTCTGCCGCGCCAAAAGCTCTCAAAAATATGCGGTAAATCCGATTTATCAAGGGTACAGCCGCTGTTTCTCACTGAAACAAAAATGCCCTCATCCTCATTGGTAAAAAGCAGAGCAATCCTTTTTCCATCCCCGTATTTCATTGCATTTTCCATTAAGTTTTGCAGCACCTCGACACTCCGGTCAAAATCACCGGAAAGCAGGCAGTTCTGATATTCTCCGATCATAAATTCTGTCTTGGCAAACGCTAATTTTTCACTGTAATATGCGGCAATATTTTGTACCAAATCATCTAAATAAAACTCCCCCTCTTCTACCTCAAGACTTAAAAACTCTTCACGGGAGGCAGTGATAATCTGCGAAACATATTGTTGTATTTCGTCCGCCTTATCGTTTATTTTTTCGGCAGTTTCACACTGCTTATCCATATCGGAATACAGATTTTTCGACAGTGCCTTTGCATATAATTTTATAGCGGAAAGAGGCGTTTTGATATCGTGTGAGAGGGATAAAAAAATCGTCTTCTTTTCCTTTTGCAGCTCAAGCTCCCGCCGCTTCTGCTGTTCCATACTTTCACGCAGCAGGTCGATTCCCCACAAAAATTTACCGAAAAAACGGTTCTTATTTTCCTTGACCGGAATGGTCAGATTGCCCTTTGAAAGCCCATAGGGAACATCCTTAAGCCGTTCAAACGGACGCAAAATTTCTTCTTGGATATAAAACAAAATAACGAAAACCGCAGCAGACATTACTGCCAATATTCCGTTTACCATAATAATTATTTTCTTGTTACCCATGTGGTTTTTAGCTTCGTAATCAAAGCGGTAAAGTTGTCCGTTAATTTCACAAATCACATAATCGCTGTCAGAATTGTAAAAGTCTTCACCGAACGCCTCAATATGGTTTACATATTTACACTCCGATAAATCAACGCTTTTAAAACCGTTTTTCTCGATTTGAACGGCAATTCTGTTTATTTCAACCCGATATGGCCTGCCGTTTTCAACTGTACTCATATTTTTCAAAAGTATATTTGACCCTATAAAAATAATCGAGATGCAAATGAATGCTGCCCCAAAGACCTTCCTGAAAGCTTTCATATATACCTGTATCCCACTCCCCAAACAGTCAAAATTTTCTGCGGTTTTTTCGGGTTTTCCTCAATTTTTTGCCGCAGCCATTTTATGTGAACCGTAAGTGTCTGCTGCTCGGATAAGCTGTCACTGCCCCAAATGGTGTTGAAGATATATTCCTTGGAAAGCGTGCGTCCCTTGTTTTCAATCAACAGTGTCAGCAGTTCCATCTCCTTGGCCGTCATTTCAATCGTCAAATTATTTTTGACTACGGTATGGTTCATTTTATTGATCCGAATATCACCGTCAATCAGTCCGTCTGCCGAATATCTCCGCTTAAAAATTCCGCCGATTTTCGCAAGCATGATATCAATATCATAGGGCTTTTCCATGTAATCATCCGCGCCGAGATTCAGTCCAAGCAGTTTATCATCCTTGCCCGTTTTCGCACTTACAATCAGAATCGGCGTGTTGCTCTCTGTGCGGATTTTCTCGCAGATTGAAAATCCATCCTCGCCAGGCAGCATGATATCAAGCACGACAAGCCTTGCGCCGTACCTTCTGTACAGTGACAAGGCTTTTTCTGCATTTTCGGATGTAGACACCGTATAGCCTTCCGCACGCAGAAAATCACACAGCACCATTGCCAATTCTTTATTATCCTCAACAATTAAAATATCTATCAAAATATCACCATCCCATTTCGACCAGCCAGCCGTTGAGCGCCCGTTCGCGTTCACGAAGTTTTAACTGATCGTATTTTTCCAGTGTAAACTCGCCTCTTATATTTCCGTCAACAATATACAGAATCCTTGTGCATTTCGCGGCGACCTTGACATCATGAGTAACTAGCATAATCGTCGTGCCCTCGTCGTTCAGCCTGGCAAGCTCTTCCATGACCTCATCGGAAGAAGCACGGTTTAATGCGCCTGTGGGCTCATCCGCAAAAATCATCTTCGGCCGGTTTATCATACTCCGGCAAATGCATGCGCGCTGAAGCTGTCCGCCGGAAACTTCGTTGATATCGTTGTCCGCAATTTCAATAATCCCAAGCTTATGCATTAACTCGCATCCCCGTTCCACAGTCGTCTTGCGGCTTTCCCTGATTTTATCCGACTGACATGCAGGAAGTATAATATTATCCAAAATCGATAGATTTTTAAGCATATACATCTGCTGAAAGATAAATCCCATTTCGTCAAGCCGAAGCGCAGCAAGCTCCTTTTGGTCTAAATTTGATATGTTTTTTCCACAGAAACGCACCTCGCCGGCGGTAATATGATCCATTCCCGAAACCGCATACAAAAGCGTGGATTTCCCTGAACCGGAAGGTCCCATAACCGCAACCATTTCACCCTCATAGATCATGAAATTCACATTTTTCAGGACGTTATTCTGCCTTTTGTTCACCACATATGTTTTGCAAAGGTCTTTCACTTCAAGAATATTAGCCATAAAAATTCTCCTTTATTCGATATTTGAAATTTCTGATGATGCAATCCTCCTCAGCCCCTGTGCCGCTAAAAATGCTGCGAAAGACGTTGCCGCAAGAATGATAAGCGGGAAAACAACATAGATTTCAACCACTTTAATCTCATACTGAATGCTGTAAGCTCCCATCATGTGAAAAATCGGTGTAATGATCAGCGATGACAGCGGTGAAGAAATCAGCGCCCCAAAGACCACCGATGTTAAAAGCACGATTCCGATACGCATGGTCTGCCACAAAATAAG
>CAJUBG010000038.1 GCA_910584575.1 uncultured Dorea sp. | reverse complement strand
GGGACGAATATGAGCGAAGAATATGTATTACAGTTACAGCATATAAGAAAAGAATATCCAGGTGTCGTCGCGCTTAAGGATGTTACCTTAGAGTTAAAAGCAGGCGAGATTCTTGCGCTGATCGGAGAAAACGGCGCGGGAAAATCTACACTGATCAAATGTTGTTCTGGGGCGGTTATCCCCACCTCCGGCAAGATCATTGTAAACGGAAAAGAATTTTCCAGTATGACGCCGCAGCTTGCGTCGGAGAATGGAATTGCCATTATTTATCAGGAATTTAATAATGTAAAGGAATTATCAGCGGCAGAGAATCTGTTCCTGGGGCGTCCGATTAGAAAAGGCATTGTCATTGACAAAAGAGCAATGGAGGAGGAAGCGGCAAAAGCCTTTGAGCAGTTACATATTAAGATTGACCCCAAAGCGCTGATGAAGGATCTGACGGTAGGCTATCAGCAGATGGTGGAGATTGCGAAGGCAATCCAGCAGAATGCCAGAATTTTGATTATGGATGAGCCTTCCGCCCCGCTTACAAGCGCAGAGGTGGAAAGCATGTTCGAGGTGGTAGAGCTGCTAAGGAAAAAAGGAGTTTCCATTATCTATATTTCACACAGGCTGGAGGAGATATACCGTCTTTCGGACCGTATCGTAGTCATCCGCGATGGAGAATACGTAAAGACACTGATTACGAAGAAAAGTCAGGTAGAAGAATTGATCCAGCTCATGGTAGGGCGTGAACTGACGGAGACATACCCGCCCAGAGGGAACTGTATCGACGAGAAGGAGGTTGTCCTTGAGCTGAAGGGGGTAACCGGAAACGGTGATAAGAATATTAACCTGAAGCTGCATAAGGGGGAGATTTTGGGGCTTGGAGGTCTGGTAGGCGCGGGGCGTACAGAGCTTGCGGAGATGATTTTCGGGTCTGTTCCCAAGAAGTCGGGACAGATGATCTACAAGGGCAGGGAGATTAACCCCAAGAGCCCGCGGGAGGCCATTGACCTTGGAATCGCGCTGGTGCCGGAGGACAGAAAACGTCATGGCGCCATGCTTGGAATATCAATTAAGAACAATATTAATATGCCGATCTATGAACGGAATTCCCGTTTCAGTGTGATTGACGAGAAGCTTGAGCAGGAGACTGCCGAGAAGTATCAGAAGAATATGGCAATCAAGACGCCGAACCTGAATCAGCTTATTAAAAACTTAAGCGGCGGAAACCAGCAGAAGGTAATTCTCGGAAGATGGATGGCGGCCAACTCAGAGCTGATTATCTTCGATGAGCCCACCAGAGGAATTGACATTGGCGCCAAGTACGAGATATATAAACTGATGAACGATCTGGTGGAGAAGGAGGGCAAGTCGATTCTGATGATTTCTTCCGAGATGGAGGAGCTGATGGGCATGTCTGACAGGATTCTGGTATTGGCTGAGGGAAATATGACCGGTGAACTTAAGAAGGAAGAATTCAGCCAGGAGACGATTATGACGTATGCGTCCGCGGCGTCGAATGAGTAGGAGGGTAGACTGATGAAGGAGAATAAATTAACGAATATAATTAAGAGTCAGGCGATATGGGTAGTGTTTATCGTGCTTTGTATCGGGTTCACGATTGCGAATCCAAGATTCATTACGGCGACGAATCTGTTGATCATGCTTCGCCAGGTGGCGGTATGGGGAATTGCCTCCGTAGGTATGACCTTTGTAATCCTGCTTGGTGATATTGACCTGGCGACTGGATCTATTATTACATTTGTCAATGTATTATGCTCTTATTTGATGGTACATATGGGCGTGCCTATGGTACTGGCGATTATTATTACGCTGGCGGCGTCTACGCTGATTGGCGTGTTGAACGGCTTCATGGTGTCAACCATAGGGATTCCGTCCCTGATTGCAACATTTGCCACACAGACGGCATTTTCCGGTATTGCGCTGATTATCTGTGACGGACAGCCGATTAACGGGTTTACAGAGTCCTTCAAGGTATTCGGGCAGGGCAAGATTGGTCCTGTGCCTGTGCCGGTCATCATCATGATTCTCTGTTTTGCCCTGGGTGCGTTTATTCTGAATAAGACCTATTTTGGACGTTATTTTTATGCGGTTGGCGGTAACATTGAGGCGGCAAGGCTTTCCGGTATCCGTACCGGCAGAGTAAAGTATCTGGTGTTCGCGCTTTCCGGATTCTTTGCAGGCTTGGCAGGTCTTGTACTTTTGTCCCGTGTGAATTCCGGTATGGGTAACGCAGGTCTTGGATATGAATTTAAGGTAATTACCTGCGTCGTATTAGGCGGCGTATCCGTATCCGGCGGTTCAGGCAGGATGTCCGGAGTGGTAGCCGGTACATTTATTATCAGCGCGCTGAATAACGGTATGGTTTTGATTAACCTGAACAGTTGGGTACAGAATATCGTCCTGGGAATCGTTCTCGTGCTTGCCGTAGGTTTTGACTGTTATCAGAAAAAGAGGCAGACGAATTAATTTTATGTTATAATAGAACTGCAATGATACTGTGAAGTGAAGAAACAGGAGGTAATAGTATGAAAGCAGCAGTATACCATGGCCCGAAGGATTTGAGGGTGGAAGAAGTACCTGTAAGAGAGCTTAAGGACAATGAAGTTATGATTCAGGTAAAATACTGTGGCGTGTGCGGTACGGACATCCACATTTTTAACGGGGACGGCGGCTCCTTTGAGGTGAATCCTCCGCTGATTCCGGGACATGAATTTTCCGGCGTTGTGGCTAAGGTTGGTTCAAAGGTTACGACGGTAAAGGAAGGGGACAGAGTCAGTGGCGACCCTAACGATATGTGCGGGGAGTGTTATTTCTGCAAGAATGCAATGCAGCACTTTTGTACCAATAATGTAGGCGTGGGAACAACGGTTGACGGCGGCTTCGCTGAGTATGTGATTATGCGTGAGAAGCAGGTGTATAAATTCTCCGACAGCTTAAGCTTTATGGAGGCGGCAATGGCAGAGCCGATTTCCTGCTGTCTGCACGGAATCGACCTTTGCAATATCAAGTCCGGATGTACGGTGCTTGTGATGGGCGGCGGTCCTATCGGTATGATTATGATGCAGCTTGCAAAGAACGCAGGGGCGGCGAGAGTAATCATGTCCGAGCCTGTGGAGGAGAAGCGGCAGCAGGCGTTAAAGCTTGGCGCAACCAAGGTGATTAACCCGATGGAGGAGGACGTACAGGCAGTATTGAACGATTACTGTGAGAATGTTGACGTGGTAATCGAATGTGTAGGCAATATACATACACAGGCGGACGCAGTAAAATTTGCGGGAAAAGGCGCGACGGTTATGTACTTTGGGCTGGCTTCACCGGAGGATTCCTATCCGCTTAGGCCGGACGACGTGTTTAAGAAGGAGCTTACGATTACATCGTCGTTCATTAACCCGTATACATTTGAACGGGCAATCCGTGTCCTGGAATCCGGAATGATTGAGCTTGAGAGCCTGATTACGAACGTGGTTCCGTTGGATAATATTGTGGACGTGTTTACCAAGCCAGAATATCGGCGGGCAGGAAAGGCAATGATTAAGATTGCCGATTAATTTAAGAATAAATAAAAGGCTGTCGGGAGTGTATCCTGTCAGCCTTTTTCTGACTCGCTTAATGTTCTTTTTCGTATGCCACAAACGCGTCTACCTTTGGCTGTGATGAGCATCCCGGTACGAATTCGTTGGTCAGGAACGCGTCGATTAATTCCTCGCGCAATTTGTTGCCTGTGGTAAATGCGCCCAGGCAGGCAATATTGGCGTCATTGCTCAGACGGGCTCTTTTTGCGGAGTATACATCGGAAATCAGCGCCGCATACGCGCCTTTCACCTTGTTTGCTGCCAGAGATACTCCGATTCCGGTTCCGCACAGCAGGACTCCGCGGTCATATTTCTTAGCGGCAACTGCCTCGGCAACTGCGATGGCGGTATTCGCATAGATTGGGTCTTCACTCCCAAAGTCTGTAATCTCCCCATATCCCTTTGACTCCATAAATGCGATGAGCTGTTCTTTTGCTTCCTGTGCATTCGGGTCACATCCAATAGCTATTTTCATGATAATCTTTTCCTCCTTTATGAAAATTCCATATTCTTTTCTATTATCATATAAGAGGGAGTACCCTAAGTCAAGTTTTTTAAGTGAATTTCGTACAAAAGTAAAAATAGTGGAAAAATGTCATTGCCTTTTTTGTTCAACAAATGTATAATGAGACTAATAATATTTGTGCAAATTATATAAGAAATGTTGAAATGAAGGAATAAGGAGGCGCAGTATGGGTTTTGAAGATACATATCGCATAGGCATTTACGAGAAAGCGATGCCGGTTGAGCTTACATGGGAGGAACGGCTGGCGGCAGCGAAGGAAGCGGGATTTGACTACATAGAGATGAGTATTGATGAGACAGATATGCGTATGTCCCGTCTGGACTGGACGGACGAGCAGATTTATGAGCTTCTTGAGACGCAGAAGAAGGTGGGGCTTCCCATTGAGACAATCTGCTTCAGCGCTCAGAGAAAGTATCCCTTAGGCAGCAAGAAATGGGAGAGCGAGGCCAAAGAGCTTTTGAGAAAATGCGTGCTCTTTGCGCGGAGGATGGGAATCCGCATTATTCAGACCCAGGGGTATGACTGTTATTATGAGGAGACAAGCAATGAGGAGACGAAGGAGAGATTCTACCGGAATCTTGAGGAGGGAACCATGTTTGCGGCTTCTCATGGCGTGATGCTTGCGATGGAGACGATGGAGAATGATTTTATGAATACGGTGGAGAAGGCAATGTACGCGGTGAACCGTGTGAATTCTCCCTATCTGCAGGTGTATCCGGATATCGGTAATATTTCCAATGCGACGAAAGACGTGGTAGGGGATATCATCACCGGAAAGGGACACATTGCAGCGGCTCACTTGAAAGAGACGGTGCCGGGCAAGTTCCGTGAGATTCCTTATGGGACGGGGCAGGTGGATTTCCCCGCGGCCATCGCGAAGCTGTATGAGCAGGGAATCCGCAGATATGTCGCGGAATTCTGGTATACCGGTGAAGATAACTGGAAAGAGATTGTAAGGAATAACCGCAGGTTCCTTGATGAACAATTTGCCAAGGCGAAGGAAAGGAGTGTTTAGACATGGGACAATATGTAATCGGGTTGGATAACGGCGGCACCTCCACTAAGGCGGCGATTTTTGACCTAAGCGGGAAAGAGATTGCAACGGCGGGAAAGCAGACGAAGGTAATTACCCCGAAGTCGGGCTATACCGAGAGGGATATGGAGGAATTATGGCTCGCCAACTGTGAGTGTGTGAAGAATGCGCTTCTGAAGGCAGGGATTGACGGAAAAGATGTGTTGGGTATCGCCGTATGCGGACATGGGAAAGGGCTGTATCCCTGGGGCAAGGACAACAAGCCTGCGTATAACGGTATTATTTCTACTGACAGCCGGGCGTGGAAGTACCCGCAGAAATGGTATGAAAGCGGTGTACATAAGGAGCTTCATGACTGTCTGTGCCAGGAATTTATGGCATGTCAGCAGGTGTCTTTACTTGCATGGTTCAAGGACCATCACAGAGATGTATACGACAATATAAAGTATGTATTTTCTGTAAAAGATTATGTGCGGTTCCGTCTCACGGGCGAGGCGTACTGTGAGGCGACAGACATCTCTGGCTCAGGTCTGATGGACGTGAAGCATGCGAGGTTTGACAGGGAGATTCTTGAGAAGTTAGGAATCGGAGAGGTGTATGATAAGCTTGCGCCTGTGAAGTATTCCTATGACCTTTGCGGTAAGATTACAAAAGAAGCCTCCGGGCTTACCGGACTTCCGGAGGGGACGCCGGTTGCGGGCGGCATGTTTGATATTGATGCCTGCGCTGTGGCGGTGGACGTTACATCCCCGAAGGAGTTGTGCACTATTGCGGGAACCTGGAGTATTAATGAATATATTTCCGAAAAGCCTGTTATGGACGGAAGTATTGCGATGAATTCGCTCTTTGCGATGCCGGGCTATTATCTGGTGGAGGAGTGCAGCGCCACCTCCTCCGGTAATCTGGAATGGTTCCTGGAGAATTGCATGGAGAATGAGCAGATTCCGGAAGGCAGCAGCCTTTACAGGGTGATTAATGAGAAGGTGGAGAGCGTGAAGCCGGAGGAGTGCGACGTGTATTTCCTGCCCTTCCTCTACGGCTCTAATGCCCATCCTCTGGGTAAAGGCGCGTTTATCGGGCTGACGACCTATCATAACAAGGCGCATATGCTGCGGGCAATCTACGAGGGAGTTGTATTTTCACACAGAACCCATATCGAGAAGCTGCTCTCCTCTAGAAAGCCGCCGGAGGCAATCCGCATGGCAGGCGGGGCGGTGAATTCCAAGACCTGGGTTCAGATGTTCGCAGACGCGTTAGGATTTCCGGTTGAGACGGTCAATGCCAAAGAACTGGGCGCCCTTGGAAGCGCAATGGCGGCGGCTATTGCGGCGGGAGTCTATAAGGATTACAAAGAGGCGGCAGAGCATATGGTACACGTATCAGACCGCATTTATCCGAATCCGGAGAGGACTGCAATCTATCAGAAGAAATACGAGAAATATCGTGCAGTCAGCAAAGCACTTGATACTGTCTGGGGACAGTTTGAAGTATAATACATATTTATTTTAAGAAAGGTGGAAACAATTATGGCAAACAAAGGAAGTACCCCAAAGACAATGAAGGCGTTGGTAGCGTACAGTAAGGATGATTACCGCTTCGAGCCGGAATATCCCACACCGGAATGTGGACCGGACGACATCATCATTAAGACAGAGGCATGCGGAATCTGCGCGGGAGATTTAAAGTGCAGCCATGGCGCGGCAATGTTCTGGGGCGATGAGGTTCAGCCGTCCTGGGTAAAACCGCCGTTTATTCCGGGACATGAGTTCTTTGGGCGTATTGTTGAGATGGGCGAGAATGTGGAAGGCTATGAGTTAGGGGACCGTATTATTGCAGATCAGATTGTTCCCTGCGGAAAATGCCGGTTCTGTAAGGACGGACATTACTGGATGTGCCAGCCTCATGATATGCTTGGCTTCCAGTCTTACAATAACGGCGGTATGGCAGAGTATGTAAGATATCCCAAGAACTGTGTACTGAGCAGGGTTCCGGAGGATATGACTCTTGAGCAGGCCCTTCTGGTTGAGCCTTATGGATGCTCGAAGCACGCAGTAGACCGCGGCAGCATCACCAATGAGGATGTTGTGGTAATCTCCGGTGCGGGCACCCTTGGGCTTGGAATGATTACATATGCAAGAATGAAGAATCCGAAGCTGTTAATCGTCCTTGATATGCAGGAGGGACGTCTTAATAAAGCGAAGGAATTTGGCGCGGACCTGGTATTCAATCCTGGAAAATGTGATATTGACAAGGAGATTAAGGCGCTGACAGAGGATTATGGATGTGATGTGTATATCGAAGCAACGGGGCATCCCTCCAGTGTTATCCAGGGATTAACCATCACACGCAAACTCGGACGTTTTGTAGAGTTCAGTGTATTCGGCTCAGAGACCTCCGTAGACTGGTCTATTATTGGTGACCGTAAAGAGCTTGATATCCTTGGCTCACACTTAAGCCCTTATGCATATCCGTTTGTAATCGAGAATATGATGAAGGGCAATCTCAAGACAGACGGCGTGGTATCCAGCATGTTTGCCATTGAGGAATGGGAGAAGGCATTTGACTATGCATCCGGCAAATACGGAGATTTTAAGGTGGCCTTCAAGTTCTAGCGAAATTGAAAAAAAGGGTATCGGAATATGATATCCGATACCCTTTGGTTTATTAAGCCTCGTCTGTCTTGCGGTACTTCTGGAATACTTTTTCAAAAAGATTCAGGTTCGCGTACACAACCAACGCCTGGCCAAAGAGAATTACCAGTCCGCGCGTCAGCATAAAACGGATTAGAAAGAAGCCGGCGGCTGCATAAAAGACTGCGGCAATCAAGGTGATCGGCGCGTACATAAAGGTGAAGATGAATGCATTGAAAAAGATTTCACGCAAATTGCCGGCAAAATTAATCATTACTGGATATACCCACAGCATTGTGAGAAGCAGGGTCAAAAATGCCAGTGCGGCAATAGACAGAAGCGCGGCGCGCGCGGGTATATCGGCAGTTGTTAATATGTAGTAGGCCATGAAGAATACGGCGGACAGAACGGCAAGAATCAGCCAGGTAAGGGTTGCCCCTTTCCAATATAGCTTCATGCCGGCGCGAAAGTTTTTAAATACCGCGGTGTCTCCGTTCATAAGCTGTCTGATGCTGTAATACTGGGCTGCTGTGGAAGCGCCGGCAGTAACTAATGGAATACAGCACAGAAGCCAGATGAGATTCAGAATGGTAAGGCGGCTTAAGAGCAGCGAGAAACGCATAAAACCGCTGTTATAGTCAAAAAATTTCATGGATTGTTCCTCCTTTAAGGTTTGCTTTTGGCATGGAATTAATCATACACCAAAAAAGGTATCTTATCAAGTATAGCTAGAGCTTGTTAAAAAATAGACAAAAAAATCGAAAAAAACCCATAAAAATCATGCAAAAAATGTATTGACATAATAATAAAAACGATAAATGTAAAAAAACTTGACAAAAGTAATAGCGGGTTATATAATGAATCTAAACAAAACGTACAAAACGCATCTGGGGTTCGGGCAGGTAAACTGAATGGAAGAAGTTTTGTGCAAAGACAATGATAAGGGAGGAAAAAACGAGAATGAAAAAAAGATTAGTAAGCGTACTTCTCTGTACAACAATGTTGGCGACGATGCTTGCAGGCTGCGGCGGAGGAAATGACAGCGGCAGCGGCGGCGGTGGGGATGATGCACCGGCTGAAAAGGGCAGCGCAGAAGATTTTGACTGGAAGAACTGCGAAGGGACGACGATCAATGTAATGTTCAACGAGCACAATTACTCCAAAGCAGTTATCTCCAAACTGGACGAGTTTGAGGAGAAGACAGGTATCACCGTTGAGTATTCATCTACTCCGGAGGGTAACTACTTTGATAAGCTGAATACATCTCTTAGCAGCCGTTCTGGTACGCCGGACGTATTTATGACAGGTGCTTATCAGGTATGGGAGTACGCATCTGCCGGCTACATGGAGCCGTTGGATGATTACATTAACGATCCGGCTAAGACGGCATCCGATTACAATTTTGATGACTTTATTCCGGCTACCGTTGATTCACTTCGTTGGGACCTTGTTCCGGGACATGCAGTAGGTGAAGGCTCTCAGTGGGCGCTTCCTATGGGATGGGAATTGAATAACCTGGCTTACAATAAGAACGTATTTGAGGAAAAGTCACTTGAAGTTCCGACAACGACGGATGAACTGTTAGAGACAGCAACAGCGCTGAAGGAGTTTAATGGTTCTGGTTCTTACGGTGTTGCGGTTCGTGGTACACGTGATTGGGCTACGATTCATCCTGGATATATGTCATTGTTTGCAACATGGGGCGGACAGGATTTCGCAATCGAGGACGGCAAACTGGTTTGCCAGCTTGATTCCAAAGAAGCAATCGAGATGACCGATTATTGGGTAAAGCTTATTAAGGCAGGCGGACCGAGCCAGTGGTCCAACTATACATGGTATGAAGCAAGCTCTGACCTTGGCGCAGGAAAAGCAGCTATGCTGTTTGACGCTACCAGCGCTGGATATTTCCAGAACTTCGAGGGCGCTTCTGATCAGTCCGGCAACATTGCATGGTCCACAATTCCGCTTCCGGAGGGCAAGACAGAGGCTGATATGAAGGCTAACGTATGGATTTGGTCAATGGCTATGAACGCTGATTCTAAGAATAAAGACGCTGCATGGATGTTCTTACAGTACTTTACAAGCCCAGAGTATATGCTGTATTCAGGTACAGAAGGCGCAAGCCCTGATACTCCTCGTCAGTCTGTAATGGACAGTGATGAATACAAAGAGACAGTAGGTTCAGCAGAGAATTATCTTGAGTCTATCGCAGCACTGTCAGAGAACGCTACGATTCAGTTTACACCACAGCCATACTTCTTTGAGTGTACAACGAAGTGGGCGGAAGTTCTTCAGGACTTAGTTCTTACAGATAAATATGAATCCACAGAAGCAGCTATGAAGCAGCTTAAGAAGGATCTTGATGCGGTTGTAGTTGATTTGGAAGTGTCTGAATAATAGACAGTGGCCCTATAGGGATTGATTCACTTGTTATATGGGTTGAAAGCAAGGAGGGGTTACCTGACCCTCCTTGATTTTTTGGATTCATATTAACGGTTTTAAAAAGAGAAAATCAGAATTGGAGGAAACATAATGAAAGAGCAGAATAAGAACAGCGCTGCTGTGAGCGAATTGAATGTAGTGCCGTTTAAGACCAGGATGCGTCCTTACTTGATTGTAGCTCCTGCATTGCTTATTACAATTGGTATTATGATTCCGTTCATAATGTCAATTTATTATTCTTTGACAAGCTACTCCTTCAGATTACCGAATTATAGTTTTGTGGGATTAAAGAACTGGATCTCCATTCTTTCATCCGCGGGATTCTGGAAGGCAGTTTGGGTAACCCTTAGATATGCGTTCTTCAGCACACTGTTTGAGATGGGGCTTGGAATGGGCGTTGCGATGCTTCTGAATAATCTGAACAACAGATTTTCCAAGATTCTCAGAGTCGCATTAATCTTCCCATTGATGGTAGCGCCGATTACGGCTACGATTATCTGGCAGTTGATGCTGAACAACTCCGTAGGTATTGTTGAGAAGTTTTTGAACATTTTTGGAGTATATAATTTCCCGTGGGCTGCGGGTGCGTCAACCGCGATGATGACGGTTGTTATGATCGATGTATGGGTAAACACGTCATTTTGTATGTTATTGGTGCTTGCAGGATTACAGTCTTTGCCGAAGTCACCGTTTGAGTCAGCAAAGATTGACGGGGGAAGTCCTTGGTTCAATTTCCGCAATCTGACATTGCCTATGCTGAAGCCAAGTTTGTACATAGCATTGTTGTTCCGTCTGATGGCAGCGCTGCAGGAGTATGCGATTATTTTCGGTCTGACCAAGGGAGGTCCTGGAGATACGCTGATGAACTTGTCACTGACCTCCTATCAGACAGGTTTCCAGTTCCAGAAATTTGGATACGCACTTCCATACATTCTTGTACTCTGGGCATTTATCAATGTGGTTGCGAAGCAGATTGTTAAGAGACAGCGTGCGGCTCAGAAGCAGGCGGCTGGTCTGGAAGAATAATTTTAGTCAGAAAGGATGTAAAGCATGAATTCAAATAAAAAGCTATTGAGCGCGATTGTTCAGAATTTATTATTAGTGATATATGCGATATTTGCTTTGTTTCCATTAATTTGGATGGTTATCCTTACCTTCAAGCCGGATACTCAGATGTACACTACAACGTTTATATTTAATCCGACACTGGATAATTACAGAGAAGTATTGTTTAATTCAGATTACATAAGTTATATGATTGACAGTTTGATCGTATCCGGCGGTGCGGTTATCGTATCTGTTGTTGCAGGTGTTCCTGCGGCATACGCACTTGCAAGATACAATTTCCCGAAGAAGGAGGACATTGCCTTCCAGATTCTTTCCTTTAAGTTTGCGCCTGAGATTCTGGTTGTACTGCCGTTGTTCATGATTTTCCAGAAGTTAAGGATATATGATACCCACTTTGGATTAATCTGGGTATACCAGTTAATCTCTATGCCCCTTTTAATCTGGGTTGTAAGAGGATATTTTGAGGATATTTCCGTGGAGATTGAACATGCGGCGCAGGTTGACGGTTACACATGGTATCAGATTTTCTTTAAGATGCTGATTCCGCTTATTAAGCCAGGTCTTGTATCTTCAGCTCTCCTTGCCTTTATTTTCGCATGGAACAGTTTCACGTTCCCGTTGATTCTGGCAGGTACCAATGTTCAGCCGATTACGGTTGCGATTACCAAGTTCCTGGGTACTGACAGCGCCCACTATGGACAGCTTGCAGTAGCGGCGACAGTATCCGCATTACCGGCTATTATATTTGCACTTTGTATTCAGAAACATCTGGTTCGTGGTCTGAGTTTCGGTGCGGTGAAGGGATAGGTGTGAGAATATGTCAAGAATACAGTTGGAAAATGTTACGAAAAAATTTGGAAAAGTTACCGCACTTGACGGAGTTACACTGGATATTAAGGATAAAGAATTCTTCGTATTATTCGGGCCTGCCGGCGCCGGTAAGACAACAATCCTGAACTGTATCGCAGGTATCCAGATTCCGGAGGAGGGCGTAGTAAAATTTGACGGAGAGGTTATGAACCTTGTGGACGCGGCACATAGGGATACTGCAATGGTATTCGAGAATTATGCCCTGTATCCGCAGATGACGGTATATGATAATATGGCGTCTCCTCTGAGAAGTAATCTCTACAAAAAGGACGAGGAATACATTAAGAATAAGATTCAGGAGATCGCAGAGATGATGAAGATGGATTATCTCTTGCAGCGTCTTCCAAGCCAGTTGTCCAACGGGCAGAAGCAGCGTGTCGCTATGGGACGTGCGCTGGTTCGTTCTCCCAGAGTGTATCTGATGGATGAGCCTCTTGCCCATCTGGATGCGAAGCTTCGTAACGCTATGCGTACTGAGCTTAAGGAGATTCAGGCTAATTTTGGTACGACCAGTATCTACGTTACCCATGACTTCATGGAGGCGATGTCTCTGGGTGACAGAATTGCTATCGTGAACGAGGGACATATTATCCAGATTGGTACCGGTGATGAGATTTATTATATGCCGTGTAATGAATTTGTCGCTCAGCTCATGGGTGATCCGGAGATTAATATTATCGGCGGCTCTCTGGCCAAGTCCGGCGACGGCTACACTTATACCATGAATGCCGGCGGCAAGGCTTATAAGCTTCCGATGGATAAAGATTTATTTAAGAAGTTTGACGAGGCCGGCCTCGATAAGATTGAGATGGGTATGAGGCCGCAGCATTTGAAGTATTCTTTTGAACCCAAGGAAGGCTATCTGAAGTGTACTGTATACAGCTATGAGAGTATTGGTAACAAGTCGGTTATTGTTGCGGAGATGGGTGAATTGCAGCTTCGTATGATTGCGCCGAACGGACTGTCTGTGAAGATTGACCAGGAGGTTTATGTGGATATGAAGCTTGAGCATGCAATGTTCTTTAATGCTGATACGAAAGAATATGTAGCCCGATACAACGAAGCTGAGATTAGATCTTTTGCAATACGGGAGGATTAAGAATATGGCAGGATTGAGAATTGAACATCTTTATAAACGGTATGAGAATTCCGGTAAGAAGAAGTCTGTACAGAATGATTATGCAGTAAAAGACTTGAATCTCGTGGCTGAGCAGGGTGAGTTCATCGCTTTGTTAGGACCTTCCGGATGCGGTAAGACGACTACCCTTCGTATGACGGCTGGCCTTGAGGATATAACAAAGGGCGAGATCTATATTGGGGATACTCTGGTGAACAACCTTCATCCAAAGGACAGGCATATCGGTCTGGCATTTGAGGATTACGCTATGTACCCGCCGCTTACGGTGTATAACAATATTGCATTTAACCTGAAAGCCAAGGGCGTTGACAAGGCAGAGATTGACAAGCGTGTCCGCGAGATTGCACCTCTGATGCAGTGCGATGATCTGTTGGATAAGATGCCTGTTAAGCTGTCCGGAGGACAGAAGCAGCGTGTCAACATTGCCCGCGCCATCATCCGCCGTCCTGAGCTTCTTCTGATGGATGAGCCGCTGTCTCACCTGGACGGCAAGGCACGTCAGGCAATGCGTACAGAGATTAAGCGTCTGATTAATGATATCAAGTGTACCACCATCTATGTTACACATGACCAGTTAGAGGCCATGTCACTGGCAGATAAGATTGCGATCATCAACTTCGGAGTTCTTCAGCAGTATGGTACGCCGGCAGAGGTATATGATGATCCGGTGAATGAATTTGTCGCATCCTTTATCGGTGAGCCTCCGATGAATATTTTGGAGACAACAATCAAGGGTAAGGGAGATCATTTTGTATTTACATTTGAGGGAAGTAATCTTGAGATTGCGGTTCCGGCCCGTTATGACAATGTTGTAAAAGACGGCTTCAAATGTAAGATGGGAGTCCGTCCTATGGACGTGCTGATCGGCGGTCCTAATTCTAAGGGTACGTCAGAGGAGGTTGCTACTTTTGAGAACCTTGGAGATGAAAGGCGTATCGGTATCCATGTCGGAGAGACGCTTTTGATGCTGATTACGGATGCTGAGACACGTTATAAACAGGGCGATATTATCAAGCTGGAGGTTCGCGGAGAGAAGACCCATTTGTTTGACCTTGAGTCAGGAGAGCGTATCAGAGAGAAGTAATTTAAGAAGGTATCAGATCGACGGTGTGTCGGTTAAAAAATAAACAACATAAGAGCAGGAGGTAGTTTATTATGAGCAATTTACCAGAAAAAATGAAAGCGATTGTAGCGTATGCACCTGGAGATTACAGATTTGAGATGGTGGATACACCGAGAGCCGGTGAGGGCGAGATGATCTTGAAGGTAGAGGCATGTGGTATCTGTGCAGGAGATACCAAAGCATTTGCGGGCGCGGCAAGCTTCTGGGGATTTGACGGACAGCCGAAGTACATTAAAGAGCCTATGATTCCGGGACATGAGTTTGTCGGTAAGGTTGTTGAGATGGGACCGAATGTAAAGGGTAACTGGAAGCTTGGCGACAGGATTTGTCCTGAGCAGATTGTTCCCTGTGGAGAGTGTATGTTCTGTAAGACGGGACGCCATTGGATGTGCGAGAAGCATGACCTGTTCGGTTTCCAGAACAACGTAAACGGCGGTATGGCTGAATATGTAAAATTAACAAAAGAAGCCATCCCTTATCTTGTACCGGCTGATATGCCGATTGAGAAGGCAGCTCTGATTGAGCCTTACGGCTGCTCATTCCACTGTGTAGACCGTGCGCAGATTAAGACAACAGATGTAGTCGTACAGTCTGGCGTAGGAACTCTTGGACTTGGTATGGTTGGCGCGATTAAGCAGGCGAATCCCAAGTGCCTCGTTGTACTGGATATGAATGATGCCCGTCTTGAGAAGGCAAAAGAGTTTGGCGCAGATATCGTTATGAATCCTGGAAAAGAGGATGTTGTAGCAAAGATTAAGGAGATGACAGGCGGTTATGGATGTGATATCTATATTGAGGCAAGCGGACATCCATCCAGTGTACAGCAGGGTCTTGACTGTATCCGTAAGATGGGACGTTTCGTTGAATTCTCAGTTTTCGGGGCGCCTGTAACGGTTGACTGGAGTATTATCTCTGACAGAAAAGAATTGGATCTTCTTGGCGTTCATTTGAGCCCGTTCTGCTACGATACGGTTATTGAGTGGATTGGCAATGGCAAGCTGCCAACAGAGGGTGTTGTAACCCATAAGTTCCCGCTTGAGAAATGGGAGGAAGGCTTCCACATCGCTAAGACTGGCGAGGGCGGCGCTTTAAAGGTTATCCTTGTACCGGATATGGAGGCATAATTTAAGGAAGAAAATAATAAAACATCGGTAGTTTAGGAGGAGCAAGATATGCAGCGTATAATGAATGACCCGGATATAATTGTTGACGAGATGCTGAAAGGTTTCCTGAAGGCTCACAGTGATATCGTGGAGGCAACTGAGAATCCCCGTGTTGTTAAGGCAAAGGATATTCCGGAGGGTAAAGTTGGCGTAATTACAGGAGGCGGCTCAGGACATAAGCCGGCGTTTGTAGGCTATTGCGGAAAGAACCTGTGCGACGCGGTTGCAGTAGGCGAGATTTGCTCGTCTCCCACAGCTCAGGCATTTCTGGATGCCGCGAAGGTTGCTGACCAGGGGAAGGGCGTTGCGTGCCTGTATGGAAATTATTCCGGAGACAACATGAATGTAAAGATGGCGGTAAAGATGGCGAAAAAGGCCGGAGTTACTGTTAAGACCGTTGTGGCGAACGACGACGTGGCTTCCGCGCCGAAGGATCAGAGAGAAAAACGCCGCGGTGTTGCAGGAGAAGTCTTAATGTGGAAAGTCGGCGGCGCCAAAGCTGCAAAAGGCGGAGATCTGGACGAGGTTATCGCGGCGGCACAGAAAGCTATCGACAATACCCGTTCAGTTGGAATCGGCCTTACGCCGTGTACCCTTCCGGCAGTCGGACATCCGAACTTTGAGATTAAAGACGGTACCATGGAGGTTGGAATCGGCCATCACGGAGAGCCTGGTATCGAGGTATGCGAGCTTGAATCCGCAGAGAAGATGGCAAAGAGAATGGTTGACGTAGTCGTGCCGGATTATCCATTTGAGTCTGGCGACGAGGTAGTTGTACTGGTATCTGGTCTTGGTGCAACGCCGGTTATGGAGCTTTACGTCCTCTATGATGAGATTGACAAGCTGCTTGCTGAAAAAGGAATTAAGACGCACAAAGCATATGTAGGCAATTATTTTACATCATTGGAGATGATGGGCGCAACCCTCACAATCATGAAGCTGGACGACGAGCTGAAGGAATTGATTGATATGCCGGCAAACAGCATGGGATTAAAGCAGTTTTAGACGAGTTCTGAGAGGATGGAGGTAGTGCAGATGGGCACATTTAAGAACGCAGACGGTAAACCGGTACTGCTTAAGATGGTAAAGGGCATCCAGGATAATAAGGCATACCTTGGAGAAGTGGACGGGCTGATTGGAGACGGCGACCATGGCATGAATATGAATAAAGGCTTCAGCCTGTTTGAAGACCGCTTTAAAGATAAGGAATTCGGATTTTCCGAGGGCCTGAATGAACTGGGAACGATCCTGTTCTCCGAGATTGGCGGCTCAATGGGACCGATTTACGGAAATATTTTAATGGGGATGGCAGATGCCGGCGAGGATTTTGAGGAGATTGGGGTATCAGAGCTGGCGGCAATGCTTGAGAATGGCTTAAAGGAGTTACAGGATATTGTAGAGGCACAGGTAGGAGATAAGACACTGGTAGATACCTTGTCTCCGGCGGTGGATGTGCTGAAGGCAGCAGGGGAAACAGGCAAGGATTACAAAGAGGCATTAGAAGAAATGAAGGCAGCAGCGGCTAAAGGCCGTGATTCTACCAAAGATATGGTAGCAAAATTCGGACGTTCCAGCCGGCTTGGCGAGCGCTCAAGAGGCGTTCTGGATGCAGGGGCAACATCATGTTGTATTATCCTGACAGCCATGGCAGACGGAATTATTGAATTACTGTAATGTGCGATAGAACACGGGACTAGCATGGCTTGCCCCGTGTTTTCGGCGTTTTTTGGAGGTAAAATGAGGCGGAATTTAAACGTGAAGATTGCCTACTGGTATCATACATTAGGAATGACCCAGGATGAAATTGCAAAAAGATTGTCCTTCACGCGGCAGAAAGTGAATCAGATTGTCAACTCTCTGCCGGATTTGGGGATTGTTACCGTGAATATACACGGATATGAGAGGGATAATGTAGAGCTTGAGAGTCAGCTTGAAGAACAGTTTGGGCTTAGAGAGGCCATTGTAGCGACGGATTATGGAGAAAAGGATACGGCAATCTATAAATTGGCGAATGTGGCGGCCCAATACCTGGATGAGACCATCCAACAGGGGGATATTATCGGTGTTTCATGGGGAAGGACACTGGCAGAAGTGACGAAGCAGATGCCCTATAAGCGCCGCAGCGCATGTCGGGTCGTGCAGTTGATGGGTGCACAGAACATTGAGCAGTTGGTGGAAAAGTCGGATGAGATTGCCAGAGGATTTGCGAATAAACTGGATTGTCCCAGTTATATGCTCTATGCGCCGGTGGTTGTAGAGCATGAGGAGACGAAGGAGTGGCTGCTTCAGGAGAGGAGTATCAAGGCTTCCTATGAATTGATGAGGAGTTGTGATATTGCCGTCCTGGGGGTTGGTGAGCTGACCGAACATTCTACCATGTGTACCAGAGGACACATTACGAAGAAGGATGTACAGATATTAAGAGAACAGGGATTTGTGGGAGATATTGCGATGAATCCCATCAGGAAAGACGGAACCTATGATAACTGCCCGCTGACAGGCCGTCTATTGAATGCAGATGTGGATTGTCTGAAAAATATTAAAAATGTGGTGCTTATCGCGACAGGTGAGGAAAAGGTGGAAGCGATTCAGGCCGTACTTCGTTCAGGGTGTATTGATACTTTAATCATTGACGAGACATCGGCTCGTCTTGTGATGGATGATATCGAGGAGGTAAAGCTGGAATGAAATATATGCTTGGGATAGATGTTGGAACGTCGAATGTGAAGGCGGTATTATTCGACGAGGGCGGACAGGAAATATGTGTGGCAAGCCGAGAGAGCGAGACAATCAACGCGACAGGGAATCAGGCCGAGCAGGATATGTCTGTAATCTGGGAAAATGTCAAAGCATGTGTAAAGCTTGTGGCAGCTTCCAGGCCGGAGGTCAAAGACAATATCCTTGGAATTGGTGTGACCGGACAGGGAGAAGGATGCTGGCTCATTGATGGGGAAGGGAATCCGGTACAGAATGCGATCCTGTGGTGTGACGGCAGGGCGGTAAATGAGGTGGGGGAGATTACAAAAGAGCATCCGGAGATTGGGAGGCTATACCACAGGACAACCGGAACCCCCCCTCTCCTGGGCAACCAGATGATGCTTCTTAAGTGGATGAAGGAGAACCGGAAAGAAACCCTTGACCGCGCAGATAAGATGATATTCTGTAAAGACTGGATACGCTATAAGATAACAGGCGAGATAAGAACAGAGATTACGGACAGTCTTACTTCGCTGATTGATGTGCACAGCGGAGAGATTGCACTAGAGCTTATGAAGGCGTTGGATATTGCTGAATACCGCGGATATCTTCCAGAGCCGGCCCATTCTGACGAGGTGGTGGGTACAATTCTTGATTCTTTTGCGGATGAGGTGGGGCTTAAGAGGGGGCTTCCGGTGATTGCAGGCGCGCTTGACACATCAGCCACAGCGGTAGGCTTGGGGGCGATTCATGAGAAGGATGTGTGCGTCATTCTTGGGACTACCTGCGCCAATGAGATTGTGCTCAAGAAGGAGGACTGTGATTTTGGGGCTGAGAATTCCAGGTATGAGAAGCATCCGTTAGGGGAGTTGTATGTGGAATTGCAGCCGACCCTAAACGGGACGCCCAACATTGACTGGATACTGGAAAACATAGCAAAGACAAAGGATTTTAACGAGATAGATAAAATGGTGGAGGATGCGCCGGTGGGCTGCGGAGGCGTAGTCTACCATCCGTATATCAGCGTGGCAGGCGAGAGGGCCCCGTTCTATCACCCCTATGCCCGCGCAAGTTTTTTCGGAATCAGTCAGGTGACGACGCGGGAGATGTTGATTCGTGCTGGATATGAAGGAATCAGCATGTCTATCCGAGACTGTCTGCAAAATGTGGATAAGAATGCTACTATTTTTCTTGCAGGAGGCGGCGCCAAGAGTCCGGTGTGGGCGCAGATGATCGCGGACGTGTTGGGTATGAAGGTTATGATTCCAGCAGGAAAAGAGCTTGGCGCGAAGGGCGTTGCTCTGATGGTGGGAGTGAGTCAGGGATTATATCGGAATTATGAAGAAGCGGTAGAGAGAGCCTGCACCTTCCGGCACATCTATGAGCCGAATCCGGTGAACACGAAAAAGTATGATCTGCTCTATGAGCTTTACCGGAAAGTGCGGATACATAACCAGGAGATTTGGGATTACAGGCATCAGATGAATAAAAAGATTAAGGCGTTAAGCAAGGAGGCGGTTTCATGAAGATATTTTTTACGGCAGAATACGATGAAGAACAATTAAAACCTTTGTATGACATGGGGGAGGTAATCAAGGACGGATGGGCGTTGGGGCTTCCGAAGATGACGGAGGAGGAGTTGGTCACAAAGACGAAGGACGCCGACATGATTATCACCAGTTATGACGATATTACGAGAAAAGTCATTGAGAGCGCGCCGAAGCTCAAGCTGATTGCGTGTACCAGGGCTACGCCTGTCAATGTGGATATAGAGGCTGCAAAGGAGAGGGGAATACCGGTGCTCTATACGCCGGGGAGAAATTCAGATTCAACGGCAGAGATGACCATTGGTCTGATGCTTTCCATCGCCAGACGCATACCGATGGCTCATTGCGCGTTAAAAGAGGGGCGGTTTACCGGCAATCCGGATGCCAAAAAAGAGACAAAAGACGGGCTTAAGGTTGATATGATCTGGGATATGAATATGGATTCTCCATATATGGTGTTTAAAGGAACACAGTTACATGGTAAAACCCTTGGAATCGTAGGATACGGAAGTATCGGACGCAGAGTCGGCAAGATTGCAAGGGCCATCGGTATGGAGCTCTTAATCTACGATCCCTTCGTAGGAGAAGTTGACGTAGAGGAGTTTGGAGTAAGGAAGGCGTTGAATCTTAAACAGTTGATGCAGGAGTCTGATTTTGTGACATGCCATATGAAGGTTACTGACGAGACAAAGGGCTGTATCAGCCGTGAAATGATATCGTATATGAAGAAAACGGCTTATTTCATCAATGCATCCAGAGGGGCAATACTGGATGAAGAAGCGCTGATTGACGCTTTGAGAGAGAAACGGATTGCCGGTGCGGCGTTTGACGTATATGCCAGCGAGCCGTTGGCAAGCAACCATCCATATGTGGCAGAGCTGGATAATGTGGTGATTACGCCCCACATTGCCGGCGCGACGGATGATGTGTTAGTCAACCATACAAAACAGATTGTCGCGGATGTGCGTCGTTTCTTAAACGGGGAGCACTTATTATATCAATATAGATAAGGGACACAACGGTTACGAAGGTAGTGTCAGGTAATCCGTCAACAATAGAGCAAAAGGCAGGAGGAAGACGAAATGAACAGAGAAAAGGCGAAATTGATGCAGATTGACGTGTGCAGTACAGCGCAGTCCATGTACCACAGCGGTCTTGTGGCAGGGACATGGGGAAATATTTCCGCAAGGATCGACGAGGATTATATGGTGATTACGCCGTCAGGCATGAATTATGACAGCCTGTGTCCGGAGGATATGGTTGTGGTAGATATGAATACCTTGGAGTATGAGGGAAATTTAAAACCATCCATAGAGGCGATTGTCCATTCCGCAGTCTACAAGGACAGACCGGAGGTCAATGGAATCATGCATACCCATTCTACCTATGCGCTTACGGTTGCAGCGGCAAGAAAGACGATTCCGCCAATCTGCGACGACCAGGTTCAGATTCTCGGAGGCGAGGTGAGGCTTGCGGCCTATACGATGCCAGGGACGAAGGAGATGGCCGACGAGGTGGTAAAGGCCCTGAAAGAAAGAGCCGGCGCGCTGATTGCCAACCATGGGGCAATCACGGTGGGGCGCACCCTTGCGGAAGCGTATACAGGCTCTCAGGTATTAGAGAAAACGGCTATGGTTTATATTAATTGCCAGAGTATAGGAGGCGGGGTAGAGATATCCCAGGAGGATATAAAGTTCTTTCATGATTTCTTTATGAATAAATACGGGCAGAGGTAGTTTGAGTTAGGGATAGGGTGTAAAAAATACAAGATATGGTTTAATCTATTTTATAGAAAATACCATATCTTGTATTTTGCCTAAGTATCACAGTTTGTTATCAAATTAAAGATATTTTTCGCAAAAAGTTTGGGGAGTAACGGCTTTCGTTACAGATTTTGAAAAATCTTTTATATTATTGGTAATGATGTATTGTGCATGGACCTTTATCGCACATTTATCTTGTAGACAATCCTCAAAATCTTTAAATGAATCTAATGAAATAGCGCTTACAACATCTTCATGGCTTATACCTGTTACTTGAAGAAGCTTTAAAATCCGTTTTAACCATTCCCTTCTTTCATGCTCAGGAAGCCTGCGTAGAATGTACCAGATAATAGAAACGGAGTGCAACGCGATAAACCCTTTGGCTTCTTCTTTAGAACATAATTCCATCACAGTTTTTGCATATTTACCAAAGGGCTCTCTGTTTAAAATATAATCAATGACTACATTTGCATCAACCAATATTACCATACTTTTTCTCTATTGCCTCCATATATTCTTTTTCAGGGTCAAAATCTGATGGAAAATATGCAGATAAATTTGGTTTCATCGCCTCCATCTCATAAAAAGCTTGTTTTTTTTCGTCACTTTGAGAATAGGTTGAGCTAATATTTTCTGGAAGCATAAATCTCTTTATAAAATCAATCAGATAGCTTAAATTATCATCTGATAAACCATTAATCATTTGTATGGCTTCTTTCTGCAAAGCAGACATAATAAGCACCGCCTTTCTATTCTGTTTCCAATATCCCAGGTTTATGCTGTCCCATAAACGTCTCAATCTCCTCCACAGTCTTAGGAATCTTCCCTGATAACACTTCGCATCCATCATTTGTCACAAGAAGCGTATCCTCAATACGGATTCCTAGCTTCAGTTCATCAAAATAAAGTCCCGGCTCAAGTGTAAACATCATATTTTCTTCCAATGGGACATCATTTTCCCCTACATCATGGGCGTAAAGCCCGATATAATGGCCAGAGCCATGGAAATAATACCTGGAAATCTCGTCAGGCTTATCAATATATCCAAGCCGGACCAGTTCGTCCGCCATCACAGACTTACTCAGCTCTTGAAGCGCCTCCTTGGGCTGTCCAGGCTTCGAGGCGGCAATAGCGGCGTCAAGACCTTTAAGCACCACGTTATAAAGGTTTTTCTGTTGTTCGGTAAATTTCCCGTTCACCGGAAATGTCCTGCTGATGTCAGAGGCATAATACCCCCATTCGGCGCCCAAATCAAAAAGAATCATATCGCCGTCTTGCATTTTCCGGTTATTATCTTCATAATGCATACAACAGGCATTGATTTCCGAAGCAGCAATGGTCGGAAATGCGTGGCGCGCATTCATAGAGCGCAAAGTATAGTCAAAATACGCCTCAATCTCATACTCGTACATATCCGGATGGAGATGCATAAGGATATTCTCCACACCCTTTGCCGTGATATCACATGCCCTCCTGTGAAGGTCAATCTCCTCGGCAGACTTTACCTGCCGCATCAAGGACAGATCATGGAAGGAATTGTGTATCTGAAGCGAGGGGTTATACTCACGGACACGGGCGGCGAATCTCTGGGCTTCATTCATAGAGAAGGTCCCTTCCCAGTTTTGAATGTCAATATACACGTGCTGCACGCGGTCCGGATATCTGAGAAACGGAAGCGACTCCTCAAACTTTTCCAGATATTCCACGTTCTCGATGCCAGTATCCTCCTGAACGCTTTCCCTGGTATAAAAAAGGCCAAGCCATCTTTTAGCTTTTTCATCCGGATGGTCGATAAATAACTCCTCCCGTACTTTCCCCGCCGTCTTAGTAATCATCAGGACAGCCTTCGGCTGTGTGAAGCCGGTCAGGTAATAGAAATTGGCATTGGGGGTAAATCGGTGCATCAAATCACCGCGATCCTCCCGTTCTCTGCCAGAAAAGACGAATCCCACGGACCCGTCTTTCAGTAAATCACTGTATAATCTTCGCTTTGAAGCATGAAAATCTTTTGTAATCATAATCTCTCGTTATTTTCCTTCATAAATTTATACTCAGCCACAGACCTGTCAAAGCCTTCAATATGTGTATAGAACCACTTGATTACATTCTCATGTACTTTTTCAACAAATGCATTGGACGGGCCTTCCTCCTCAGCAAGCATCTCCTCAAGCTCGCTGATTGTCTTCTTAAAAGCCTCATGCTGAGCCTTGTGCTGTTCATATCCCGGATAACCGATTTCCTGCTGAAGCTTCTCCTCCGCCGAAAAATGGAAGTCCGTGTAATCCGCAAGATAATCCATCATCTTAATTGCGGCGGTCTTTGCGTTGCTCTGCTCACAACTATCCAATAACTTGTTAATGCGGTCAATCAACTCCTTATGGTGGGAATCAATCATCTCGTTGCCGGTTACCAGGTTTTCACTAAATTCTGCATACATAATCTGTATCCTCCTCTTAAATAAGTATAATCTATTGGAAATAAATTTATATCGGCTGATGGGATAATTTCGTCGCCTTCTTCTCCTGCGCTGCATACACAAAGGGATAGATTACGCAGGCCAGTGCAAATGCCGCAATTACGTCTGTCACAGAATGCTGCTTTAAGAACACGGTAGACAGAATAATCAGCACAGCCAGCACATAAGCGCCGCATTGGATCCTGCGGTGAGCCTTCAGCGCCTCGCTTCGCCAGATGGCAATACAGACGCCGATAGAATTAAACACATGGATACTCGGCAGTACGTTAGTGGGAGTATCCGTGGCATAGATATATTTCACCAACTCCACGAAAATGTTGTCTCTCTCGAAGGTTTGGGGCCGCAGGTTCAGTCCGTTGGGAAATACGGTACATAAGATAAGAAAAAATGTCATCCCAGCGATAAGGAACGCACAAAGGCGGTAAAATCCAGACTTATCCGTAAAGAAAAAATATCCGGCTGCCACAGCGACAAACGCAAACCACAAAAGATATGGTACGATAAAATATTCAACAAAAGGAATATAGTCGTCCAGGGGCGAGTGAATCAGGAAATAATGAACGTCTGTCCTTCTCTCAAGATATACGAACCATGGCATATAAATTAATCCATAGAGCAATACCCACGCATGCCGATATTTTTTGATAAAGTTCTTCGTCCGTTGAATGACGTTCATAATTCTTACCCCTTTATAAGCCTATTTCCCGCTTATTTTGAAAATGCAGGCAGTCCCTACAATGTATTCATGATTCAGACTAAATTATAACATGAAAGAACAGAATCAACAATAAAGTTCACGGTTTGTTAATAATTTTCATGTCTTTTTTCAAAAATCTGCATGTCAAAATACTGCGAGCCTTTTTTTAGCATGTCCGGAGTATTGAGTGTCCATACAGCCACAGGCACATGAAAAATATGTTTTAGAATCCAGACATTGACAATGGGTAAATCATTCAGGTTATAAGAGATAAAATCGGGCCTTCCTAAAAAATTTGACAATAAATGCTTTACCATAAAACGAAATAGCCATGCCTCCTTCAGAGGGTCGCGGGTCAGATTGGAGGAAAGCTGTCCCCGAAGGATGTGGGGCGCGTTAAGCCGGAACCACCGAATCCCCATGGTATTGAAGGACTGTATCAGGCAGGGCCCCTGGTAATGATTAAGCTGCCGCAGGGTTTCGCGGCAGATATGTATGGACGAATCCGGAATCTTAAGCTCAATCAGCAGTGGAACACGTCCTTTTACAAGAGAGAGCACCTCGTCAAAAGCAGGAATCGTCTCTGTGGTACCGCAGAGACGGCAGGCTTTCAGCTCGTCATAGGTCAGGTTTTCCACCGTGTCCGGACGGCCACAGATGCGTTCCAGCGTATCGTCGTGGAAAACCACAAGCCGCCCGTCTCTGGTCAGATGAAGGTCAATCTCGATACCGTAGCCTCTGCTTAACGCGGCGCGGAAAGCTGCCATGGAGTTTTCGGGTATCCCTTTTTCCATACAGTGATAGCCGCGGTGGGCAAACATGGTGTGGCGGTAGCGGCGCATCTCCCTTCGGCGCGTAAACCGCGGGGAGATTGCAAATAAATACAAAAGAATGAGAACTGCTAGTAGTATCAGTTTAAACATATCAAATCCTCTTTCAAGCTTTATGGCGCGCCGATGATTTTTAGCTTCTCTGGCTCTAAAGACATAGAAGCCTGCGTCTGGCGAAGGACAGGCTCTCCGTCCGTATGGACGGGGAGTGAAGTACTGCTTGTAATCTCCATTTTCCTGCAAGTATACAGGTATACTCCGCTAAAACGAGTATGCCACCCTCTATATGCAGTCGGAAGCAGGGTAAGAATCTTTAACTTGGACAGCCCTGCAATAACGATAACATCCAAAAGATCATCCTGGCAGTCGGCGCCAGGACAGAACTTGAAGCCCCCGCCCTCGAATTTAAGATTCATCGCCGTGGCAAAATAGGCTCTCTTAAAGCTGATTGTGCGGGAATCGTCCAATGTCACGGTAATCTGCCCAGGAGTGAGGGTAAGAATCTGGCGCAGCGCAATTCCAACATAGGTAAGCTTCCCAAGATGTAACTTGTTCAGCAATACCTTTAAAGGGGAAACCATGGCTTCATGGCAGATGCCCGCGTCAAAACCCATTCCCGAACTAACGGCAAAACGCCGCTTTTTGCCATTGTATGTAAGAACGCCGATGTTGACAGGCAGGCAGCGTGACGGCTCAAGGAGGTTGTCAAGAGCCTTAAGCGGGTCAGTGGGAAGACGAAGGCTGCGTGCAAAATCATTGCTCGATCCGGTGGGAATGTATCCAAGAGTGGCCTTGGACAGAGAATGGATGCCGTTCACCACTTCATTAATCGTCCCGTCTCCGCCTACCACTATAATAGTATGGTGTTTCCCGTCAGAGGTCAACTCGCGGACAAGCTTAGTCGCGTGCCGCCTGTATTTTGTAAAATGTACTTCATAGTTGACCGTCCGTTCCTTTAAGACGGGTTCTATTTGCTTCCACAGCCGATATCCCAGACCAGAACGGGAGTTGGGGTTCACAATGAATGTGTATTCATTCATAAAAGCCTCCTTATAGATACTATCTATAAATTGAAAAGTTATATTATAATTAATGATTGGATTTATTTGGAAGGCAGAGTTATAATACATTTACAAGATATTATTGTAAATGGTTTCACTACCATATTCCCTTCTAAAAAATCCTTTGAGTCCGCTTGCTCGAAGGATTTTTGTTTTCTAAAATAATCCATTCAGATAAATTTCAAGAGAACGCTTCATATTGCCTTCAAAATCTGTCTCGCCGCCTTTCAGGCACCATTCAAAGACATTTCCAATGACAATCATCCGTATATCTGTGGCAATGTCGTTAAGCCCCACCGGCGGGGATACTACTTTGGCGTCGATGGCCTTCCGCAGATAATCCGAGACGGTAACAATAGGGTAAGGACGTTCTGACCAAATCAGCGGATTCAAGGATTGGTTCTTTGGCGTATAGTAATTCGCCATGAATTCCACACCCAATTTCTGGCAGTAATGTACATAATTCAGATAAACATAGATAATGGCCTGCTTCGCTTCCTCCGCGTTGGCCGGCATGTCCAGAAGATCGGGGTTGATGCTTGGCTGTTCTTCTATGTAATAAGAAAGAAGGTCATCCTTTGTCTTAAAATGATGATAAAAACTTCCGTTTGAGACGCCGGCTTCCTCACAGATATTCTTGATGGAGAGCGCTTCATAGCCTTTTTTTTGTAAAATGTGCTTGGCGGCTCGGAAAATCTTTGCCTTCGTCTCCTGTGACTTTAACTGCTGCTTGGATAGCTCATGTGTTTCTTGGTTCATTTATAAAACTCCTTGGGAAATATTACTTTTTCAGTATTATGCATAGAATCTGCATCCGTGTAGCTTTCAAGTGCAATTATAACATAGTGATATCTGGTTTTCAAGAAAACAGAGTGAACTCTGTACAGAGTATTTCGTTGCAGATTTAACAGATTTTAGGTATAATAAGA
This sequence comes from uncultured Dorea sp., assembly GCA_910584575.1. Lineage (GTDB taxonomy): Bacteria > Bacillota > Clostridia > Lachnospirales > Lachnospiraceae > Sporofaciens. The sequence goes on along the minus strand of CAJUBG010000038.1, from coordinate 6,164 downwards.
AACAGTGTGAGGGGGCTCGATGAAGTGGGCGAAGACTATCATCTTACGGTTGATGATAAGGGAAAAGTGAGAAAGGGTATAAAGCATGGATATTAATCAGAAGATTACGGAAGAACTGGGTGTGAAGAAATGGCAGGTGGACGCGGCGGTCAAGCTGATTGACGAGGGCAACACCATCCCATTTATAGCAAGATACAGGAAAGAGGCAACCGGAACCCTGGATGACGAGCAGCTTCGTAGACTGCATGAGAGGCTGACTTATCTTCGCAATCTTGAAGAAAAGAAGGAGCAGGTATTATCCAGTATACAAGAGCAGGGAAAACTTTCGGAGGAATTGAAGAAGCAGATTCTTGCGGCAGAGACATTGGTGGTTGTGGAGGACTTATACCGCCCCTACCGCCCGAAGCGAAGAACCAGGGCAACGATAGCGAAAGAAAAGGGGTTAGAGCCGCTGGCGGCAATCATTATGCTGCAGAAAACGAAGCAGCCTGTGGAAGAACTGGCTGCAGAGTACATAGATGCTGAGAAGGATGTCAATACTGTGGAGGAAGCCATTGCAGGCGCAAAGGATATTATTGCGGAGAGTATTTCCGATGAGGCAGACTACCGTATCTGGATTAGGAGGATTACGACCCAGAAAGGGAGGGTCATTTCCGCAGCGAAGGATGAAAAGGCAGAGTCCGTATACGAGATGTACTATGATTTTGAAGAACCTGTAAACCGTCTCGCAGGACATCGGATTCTGGCGTTGAACCGCGGGGAGAAGGAGAAGTTTTTATCCGTCAAGATTGAGGCGCCAGAGGAGGACATTATCCGTTATCTGGAGAAAAAGACCATCCATGGGGATAATCCTTACACTACGCCTATCTTGAAAGCCGTTGTTGAGGACAGCTATAAACGGCTGATTGCGCCCGCAATCGAGAGGGAGATTCGCAGCGACCTTACGGAGAAGGCAGAGGACGGTGCGATTGAAGTGTTTAAGAAGAACCTTGAGCAGCTCTTGATGCAGCCGCCGATTGTGGGACAGACCGTTCTTGGGTGGGATCCTGCGTTCCGTACAGGATGTAAACTGGCAGTTGTAGACCCGACAGGAAAGGTGATTGGAACTACGGTCATCTATCCCACGGCTCCGACTACGCCCCAGAAGATTAAAGCGTCCAAAGATCTTTTAAAGAAGATAATTGCGAAATATAATATAACGCTGATTTCTGTGGGAAATGGTACTGCCTCCCGTGAATCAGAGATGTTTATTGTTGAACTGCTCAAGGAAATTCCACAGAAGGTACAGTATGTAATCGTCAACGAAGCGGGGGCTTCCGTATATTCTGCTAGTAAGCTGGCGTCAGAGGAATTTCCGAAGTTCGATGTAGGGCAGAGAAGCGCCACCTCCATTGCAAGGCGTCTGCAGGATCCGTTGGCAGAGCTGGTGAAGATAGACCCGAAATCCATTGGCGTGGGGCAGTATCAGCATGATATGAACCAGAAGAAGTTAAGCGAAGCATTGTCGGGCGTTGTTGAGGACTGTGTAAACAGGGTAGGGGTAGATTTGAATACGGCCTCTGCACCGCTTTTGGCATATATTTCCGGTATTTCAGGAACCATTGCGAAAAATATTGTGGCATACAGGGAAGAAAACGGGAAGTTTGCCAATCGGAAGCAGCTTCTCAAGGTTGCAAAGCTAGGGCCAAAGGCATTTGAACAGTGCGCGGGCTTTATGAGAATCCAGGGAGGAGACAATCCGCTGGATGGAACCAGCGTACATCCGGAAACCTATGACGCCGCTGTGAAGCTTTTGACTAGGCAGGGCTTTGCTGTGGAGGATATAATCGGCGGCAAGCTTGTGGGACTGTCACTTACGATTAAGGATTACAAGAGACTGGCGGAAGAATTGGGTATTGGCGAGATTACCCTGAGAGATATTGTAAAAGAACTTGAAAAGCCTGCCAGGGATCCCCGCGACGAGATGCCGAAGCCGATTTTAAGGACGGATGTTCTGGAAATGAAGGACTTGACTGAAGGGATGCTTCTTAAGGGGACGGTGAGGAATGTCATTGATTTCGGAGTATTTGTGGATATCGGCGTTCACCAGGACGGACTGGTGCATATTTCCGAGATTACGGACAAGAAGTTTATCAAGCATCCATTGGAGGTTGTAAGCGTCGGGGATATTGTGGACGTTAAGGTGCTGAGTGTGGATTTGAAGAAGAAGCGTATTCAGCTTACTATGAAAGGGATTTCATAAAATTCTGTGAGGAAAGGACTTTAAGAGAGGTTATAGAACGGATATGAAACAAAGTTGGAAGAAAAGTCTGGAGACTGTGATTTGTGTGTTACTGGGCAATATTATCCTGGCAGTTGCGGTGGCAGCGTTTGTCGTACCCCATGGGATTATCATGGGAGGGGCGACGGGTGTTGCCTTGACGCTTAATCATTATATCAATGGGAATCTGTCGGTGATTATCTTTATTGTAAATATCATTCTTTTTATATTGGGGACGATTGTATTAGGGAAAAAGTTCGCATTGACGACCCTGATTAGTACGGTTGTATATCCGGTTTTCCTGTCAATCGTGCAGGCGATTCCAGGGATTACGAAGCTTACGGATAATATTATGCTTGCATCCTTATACGGGGGCGCCCTGCTTGGGCTTGGAATCGGTCTGGTGGTGAGAGTAGGCTCGTCCACGGGAGGAACGGATATCCTTGCCCTGGTGCTTCATAAATGGTTCCATATAGCTGTTGCGGTATTCATGTATATCGTGGATTTCCTTGTGTTGGTGTGCCAGGCATTTTTCTCTACTTCTGAGCAGATATTGTATGGGATCCTGGTGCTGGTAGTGACCACGATGATGATGAACCGAGTTGTGCTGATGGGGCAGTCGCAGATTCAGTTATTTATCATAACAGATAAATATGAAGAAGTGAAGGAGAAGGTACTCAGAGAGATTGACGCAGGTGTTACAATGGTCCATATAGAGACTGGGTATGGCGCCAAACAGCAGAAGGGTGTGCTGTGTGTAATACCGAACCGGAAGCTGTATTCCATCAGTCAGACGGTTCAGTTGGTTGACCCGAAGGCATTTATCACGATTACACAGATTAACGAGGTGCGCGGACGGGGATTTACATTAGAAAGGGAGAATAATCCAAAGAGATAAGAGTGCTGCCGTATTAGGATAATGGTAAAATTGTCTTAATGCGGCGGCATTTGTTGTATTAGGGGTTTCTGGCCGGATGGAACACTAGGATATGACTATAAATATCTGAAAATTCTGATAATACTAATGCAAAAAGTGAATAAAGAAAAAAAGTAAAAATAAATACATAAAAATACGAAAAATATATTGACAAATCGTAATAAGTGTGATATCTTATATTTAACAAATAACAGAACCAGATTACAAGACAGACGCGAGCTGTAAGTAATAGGATGTTATTTTAGAATCAACACAAGTGTTGGAAAAGATTCTTGAGGAAGAAGGCGCTAAGTATCAGGAATCAACGAGTTTATGAAAAGGAGGTACGGACCACCAAGAACTTAAACTTTTTTATAATTCAAATACCATAATCGGGAAGTGAATTGAAGGAATATCAAGGAACGAAGAACCGAGAAAGAAAGAGGTAAAGAGAATGATCGAAGGATTCGAGTAAAGGCGGATATCAATGAAATAGTTGGTATCCGTCTTTACACGTTTGGTTAGTCTTTTATCCATTTTTCGATGATACATTGATGTTTTTTGCTTTTTAAATTGTAGTTAATACCGACCATCAGAATTTCACCGGAATATTCAATTAATGCTTGCGTATAATTTTTCCTTTTAATCTGTTCTACGGCAGATTCAGCAGATTTGTTCCATTTTAACTCAATCAGCAGCGCAGGTTTATCAAAACATTCTTTTTTAGGTAAGTATACTAAATCAGCAAATCCCTTCCCTGTGGGCAGTTCGCGGATGGGTTTAAAATAATATTTGACAGCGCTAAGATATGCCATACTGATAAGACTGCTTAATGCATTCTCATCGTTATACACAAGGATAGAGGAATGTTCCATATGAAAAATTTCAAGGGATTGTTCTACGGTTTTCGTATCTTTGCATAATGTCGCCAGTAGGATTTGTTCGGACTGTTCCCAGATTTTCATATATTCGGATCATTCATTTGTTCTTGTTGCTCTTAGAAATTCACCGCGGATTTCTTCATTTGGAATGTACGCTTCACCGCGATATTCATCATAGGCAAGATAGCCCAGATGTATTAACAAGGTCATTACATCATCTCGGCTTTTCAAATCAGTCAGTTTGTTCTGGAAAGTTTCGGTATCAATCGCACAGCGTCCGCCTGCTAACATCTCTATAATTCTGTCCCTAAGGCCGTCGAAATTCATGGCAATATATTTTTGTAAGGATTCATATGAGCCGGTTTTCGACCAATAGCTTTTGAACCTTCCACGGGGCATAACGCTTACAATAGCTTTGGGATTATATATGTGCAGCTTGGAAAAGAGATATCCGTCGTACCATCTTTTTACTTCATTAAAATCTTGATGATACTGTTCGCATAAATCTATTACCTCTGTTTCGGTAAAGCCGACAAATTCTGCCAATTCGTCTGGGTCGAGCATTGTAAACTCGTGGAATTCGTTCAGTGAGGATTGTGTATCGTATTTAAGGATAGGCAGGATTCCTGTGATATATGCCAGTTTGATGAAAGCACTTGGCTGTACTCCCTTGAATAATCCACGCAAAAGATTAAGGTAATCTTCTATTACGGGTTCATTATCTTTGTCCTCGCGAATCAGACTGTCCCATTCATCAATGATAATTACAAATTGTTTTCCTGCTTTTGTGTTAATACGCGATAAAACCATTGGAAGAAAAGTATCCTCTTGGTGCACACATTCTGGGTAAATTGTCTGGAGTTCAGAGATTATCTCTTTTTGAAGCAACGGTACGGTGTTTTCCGGTTTTTGGGCATAAACACGAAACCATTGAACATCAATATGAATCACATCGTACTGGTTTAGATGTGTCTGGTATGTTCCATCATCTGCAATTTTAAGACGGTTGAATACTTTGCTGGAATCGCATCCGCGGCTATAATATGCCGTAAGCATATCTGCTGCAATAGATTTTCCAAACCGTCGGGGTCTGCTTACGCACAGATACTTTCGGCGTTTACCGATTCTTTGGTTTACGTAGCTAATCAGTAATGATTTGTCAATATAAATGTCTTCATTTATGGCGTCAAGAAATGCTTGATTCCCTGGATTTACAAAGCTTCCCATTTGGCTGACATCTCCTTGATTTTATAATTTATTTTCCGTTCTGATATATCGGCTGAGTAATTCGTCGGTATCTACAATTCCCTGTTCCAATACGGCGCGGTAGACATCCATACTAGAATATTGCTCGAATCCATATAACCCGCGTTTTTGAAGTGCTTGTTTCATTTTTATGATATGTTCCTGGCTTTCGGGAGTCTGCTTAACCATTTTCATAATATTTCTGCAATATGCTTCTGCCTTGCTAATTGTTTCCAGGTCAAAGAACCAGAGATCCAGATTCCATAATTCCTCATTAATCATGGTATGGAATCCGTGGAACCAGACAGTTTTCCCGTCCTCGTTTATCTCCTCCTTTGCTTCGTACCAGATAGGATGGAAGGTATGGAGGATATAATAAGTCAGATCGTATAGCTTCTCGATAGACATAGACTGGTTCTCAATATCTATGTCCAGATCATTCCACGCCATCATGTCCATCTTATAGCTGCCAATGATATGAGGGGTGCCAATTTTGCACAGCCGTTCCCATAAGCCCATATCGTATAATATTTTATCTGCACTGCGTTTCCGTTCTGCGTTTGATTTCATGGCTGACCTCTTTCTTTATTAAACTTTTTTGAATATTGACATGTATTGCGGCGTGCCCTTGGATATTACTATATCACAGGAAACCATGATAATACAATCCCTATCGTTTATTTAAGAAAATCTACAAATTCTAGTAGTTGCTGTGAACATTAACTTCTATTATACATTATGATTGACAACCCATCTGCTTATGTTATACTTTTATTATTAAAATAGAATTAAATCAAGTAGAAAGGAAAATAGCATTGTTATATCCATTACTGAATTTAAAAATTTCTATAAAATATTACTT
>CAJUBG010000037.1 GCA_910584575.1 uncultured Dorea sp. | reverse complement strand
TACTCTCTATACAGATGCCTAAATACCGGTCAATCATGTAAATCGGTACGATTACGCTAATCAATTCTTTTTTCTGCTGCATTTTTCTCATTTTCCTTCATACGAACTACCCGCACCACTTCAAAGGCTTCCGCGGCTTCTGCCATAATGTTAGAGCCCCGGTAGCCTGCAAGGCTTCTTATTGCTTCCTCTGACCTTGGGTTGGGAAATGAATCTCTCTGTGACTCATACATGGAAAATGCCGTCAGCTTCTTATCGAGATAACCTGAAATATCCACATAGTAATTCGGTGTAAACTGCTTCGCCGGATGGGGCAGATTCCATTCTGTTTCCGACAAAGTTTCATACATATAGACCTCCTTTACCCTATGCGCATATTTGGGGCGTATTGCGACCATCACGGCTTCAACGATTAACTGGTGGTCTTTCTGCATATCCTCAAAATGTGGGATATAGAGAATCTCCGGTTTGACCTCCAAAATCACATTTAGAAGCCTGGCATTTAATTCATACCTTGGAGCTGCCTCCACATTTGCAGCGGGGAAATCCAGATATATCGTTTTATGGACACCCAGACATTCATGTGCCCTGGCTGCCTCTGCCCTGGTCGCCTTATATCCCCCTTCAGGGAACAAAGGCGGCTGCCCTTTCGTTGCTATACATACGGTAACCCTGTCTCCCTCTGCAGCATGGCGCGCAAGCGTTCCTCCCACGCCTAATACCTCATCATCCGGATGGGGCGCGATTACTAATACCTCCATAACATTCTCCCTGCTCTTTTATATTTGTATCATTCCAGACTCGCAAAATGCTTCACAACTCCCACCTCATCCTGCCCTCTGGTCTCGTCAAGATTCGTCCCGTCAAACGCCACCCTGGTAGCGTTCGCCCTATATTCACTCCCCCTGAACACAGCCCTCACAACCGCAAACAGCATCCGAACATCCGTCACGAAGCTTACATGCTCTATGTAATAGATATCATTTTCAAACTGCTCCCGCCAAGTCCAGGTCTTACTGTCCGTCCTCGTAATCCTCTCAAGGGCCAGACCTGGCCTTACACAGTGCCTCATAGCATGGCGCGAGCTGTAATACTGCAGGTATTCCACCAACAAGGGCCTTGGTCCTATGACCGACATATCGCCTTTTAGGATATTCACAAGTCCCGGAAGCTCGTCAACCGAAGTTTTCCTGATCACATACCCAAACCTTGTAAGCCTTTCGCTCTCCGGTAGCAGCCGTCCGTCCGCCCCTCTTTCATTGGTCATACTCCTGAATTTATACATATAAAAAATCTTCCCATCCTTGCCTGGCCGTCTCGTTTTGTAAATCACCGGCCTGCCATGGAAAATCAACTCAAGAATACATACAATTAAAAATACCGGAGACAAAACCACAAGGGCAAAACCACTCAGAGCTATATCCAAAAGCCTCTTAACATATAACGAATAAAAGGTCCGTCTCACCTTAGGCAACGCATTCTTCTTAGCGCTCAAACCATCCTCCTCCCTGCTTTTTTGGCCGCGTATTTAGAAAATATCCGAATCACACATCGTAAGGTACGCCTTCTCAAGCTCTAACCCTTGCTCCCACACCGTCATAGGAAACGGATGATTGCCATATACAAACCCTGCGTCCAAAAATACCTGTTTATAATACCCTGAGGTCATCCATGCCTTGACAAGCTCACATTTTAACCGGGCGCCAAGGTCCAGGCAAAAACGAAGCAGCGCTGACAAGCTCTCCTCACTCAACGCCACAAAATCCACAAGCTGTAACTGTCTCACCTGATTTTCCACATACACATCTGTGACAATGTATCCGCATATCCTTCCATTTTCCACAAGCTCATAGGCCTGATACTCATACTCCGGTCTTTTTAAAAATCTCCAGTTCAAATAATCCCTGTCTCTGATCTTCATATACTGGTGACGGCCCGAAAGCCCCTTCCACAAACCGCCATGTTCGTCTGTAAAAGCGGAAATCCTCCTGATATCCCCACAGAATTCCGTCCGATGGGCCTTACACGTCCAAAACGCCACATCCCCAATATACTTATGGTTCAAATACTTCGTCGTAATACCATAAGAGTTATGGTTCGGGAATCCTATGATGACTTCTATATCCTGGTTCTGTTTACTGCACTCCGAAAAGAGCTGGACAGACACCCCCATATACCTCTCGTTTGCCATGGTTGTTCCGGAAACAGCCGTGTAGATCCTTCTGCCCTCATAGACAGCCTTGGCCGGAGTCAGGGCATTGTACGCGACAAGAGTATCCCCGTCCCAGAGAGACGTGGCCCTTTTTTTGAGGCTCGGATTTTCCTCCATCTGCCACCTGAGCATTTCTCCTGTTTCCCTGCGCCCTCCAAAGGCCCTGCTAAAAAGCTCTTGTATCTTCTCAAGCTCATTTTCCGGATATCCTCTTGCCTCATACTGGGGCAGCCTTGCATATCTTGAACCCTTCATCAAATCCCCTCCTCTTTTGCCTGTGCTACAACGGAATATTCCCATGCTTCTTCCTTCGGTTCATCTCGTTCTTATCCTTTAACGCGAAGAAGGACTCGCAAAGCTTCTTCCTGGTTTCCTCCGGAAGAATCACTTCATCAATAAAGCCCCTCTGAGCCGCAATATAAGGCGTCATATAATGAGCTTCATACTGCGCGATCAGCTTTCTTCGCTCATCCTTTGGATTTTCCGCTTCTTTCATCTGCCTGCGGTACATAATGTCAACCGCGCCCTCCGCCCCCATAACGGCAAGCTGCGCGATAGGCCACGCAAATACAACGTCTGCGCCCATGCCCTTGCTGTTCATAGCAATATACGCGCCGCCAAAAGCTTTACGCATAATCAGCGTAATCCTGGGAACCGTAGCCTCCGCGTACGCATACAGAAGCTTCGCGCCCCGTCTTATGATTCCATTATGCTCCTGCACGGTTCCCGGCGTAAATCCAGGGACATCCACCATGGTAAGAAGCGGGATATTAAAACAGTCGCAAAACCTGATAAACCTGGCGCCCTTCTCCGACGCGTTAATATCCAGCGCGCCGCCAAAACCCGACGGCTGGTTCGCCACAATCCCGATCACGTTGCCCTCAAGCCTTGCCAGGCCCACAACCAGATTGGGGGCAAACTGATCCTGTACCTCCATAAAGCTATCCTTGTCAATGAAGCAGGCAATCACTTCCTTCACGTCATAGATTCTTCTCTGGTTGTCCGGTACAATCTCCTGAAGCTTATGGGAATCCTCCACTGCCTGAAATTCTGCGTTAAAGGGAGGCTTCTCGCTGCAGTTTTGAGGCAGATAGGACAACAGCCTTTTCACGCCATTAAGACAGCTTTCATCGTCCTCATAGGTAAAATGCAGCACGCCGCTCTTTACGCTGTGGGGCTTTGCGCCTCCTAGCTCCTCCGGCGTTACGTCCTCCCCGACGGCAGTCTTCACCACATTAGGGCCTGTGATAAACATCCTCCCCGCCTTCTCAGACATAAAAATAAAATCCGTGATTGCCGGCGAATAACATGCGCCTCCCGCGCAGGGGCCAAGTATGACCGATATCTGCGGAATGAAGCCGGATGCCTTCGTATTGCGGTAGAACATCCCGCTGTACCCGTCCAAAGAGGTGATTCCTTCCTCAATCCTGGCACCGCCGCTGTCATTGACGCTGATATAGGGCGCCCGCATCTTAATGGCCATATCCATAATCTGGCAGATCTTCTTGGAATGGTACTCGCCAAGGGTTCCTCCCATCACCGTAAAATCCTCAATTGACGCGTACACAATCCGGCCGCCAATCATCCCATAACCGATAATGACGCCGTCTCCTGGAATTTTCTTTCCTTCCATGCCGAACTCGTCTCCTCTGGATTCCACCAATGTTTCAATCTCCACAAACGTATCCGGATCAAATAATACCTCCACACGCTCTCTGGCCGTCAGTTTGCCTGCGGCATGCTGCTTCTCGATTCTCTTTTCACCGCCGCCTGCGCGGGCTTTCTCTCTTTTTTCTATTAAATCTTCAATATATTTTCTATCCCACATACAATGCTCAATCTTCCAATACTGTTATTTCCACAAGCTCAACCAATCCCGCCGAAAGGGAATACAGAAATACCACCCGCTTTCCGCCGAACGCAGCCGCAGGTGTAAGCGGAACCGATACGCGGTATTTGGCTTTCTGAAGTCTCTGGATATCCGCCTCTATGTCATCCGATTGATAACAAATATGATAAGGCGCTGCCCCTATCTTCTGCAAATAACCGTCAACAGGGGACTTTTCACTAATAGGCGCCACAAGCTCAACCTTATACCCCCCCCACTCATTTTTCCGAAGGAAATGAAAATATTCCTGGCCTCATCCCTGATAACCGGCTCAAATTCATAACCAAGAACCCCCATAGCCTTCTGCGCTTTTTCAATATCTTTTACGGCATAGCCGATATGGTCTATTCTCATTCTTCCTTTTCCTTATTACCTTCAAATTCCTGTATACTGCAGAACACCTCTGGAGGCTTCGGAAGCTCATTTACCAGAATACAGTAGTCCTTCCGATAACCACTCTCCTCTTTTACGCCTTCCGTACCTTCCAGTTCAAACCCCAAACGCTCATACAGCGTCTCAACCGGACGGTTCTTTGCAGTCCTGATATAGCTGGCCGTCACACGCTCGATTCCCTTTTTGGCAAGCCAGCCTCCAAGGGACGCCGCAATGGCATCCTCAGCCCTTCGCCCCATCACACGGCAGCTCATGAGGAAGGTGTCAATCCTTGCAGTTTTCCCTTCCTCCTTAAGAATCACGACTGCCACTAGCCCCTGCTCTCCATACTTGTCAGACATATGGACCGTAATAATACTGCTTTCGTCTTCTTCTGAAATCTGACGGATTTCCTTCCCGCTATATCGAACCGTGGTAAGATTAAACTGGTTCGTCTTATTCACAAGCTGGACGACTCTTTCTTCCTCCACCTCTGTCATCAGGTGGATATCCATCCTCATTTCCAGATTCCTAAGGTAATCCTCCACTGAGGCCGTGTTCTCCCTCTCTGCCTTTCGTTTCGCCTCAGAACGGTACATAGCGGTCTTTTGGCGGTCCTCCCCTGTCACCTCAAGAGTCAGGAAATATTCCTCATAAGCCTTCTCCACCGTTTCCGGAAGCTTTGAGGTGTCCCTGGGGAAGTCTATGACAGCCACCTCCGGACATTCTGCCTTCATCTGTTCTCTCTCTGCCGGATTGTCGTCCAGAAAAACAAATGCGTCCAGCCCGATGTTAAGCGTATCAGCCATTGCCCTGATATTCTCCGTCTTAGGCTTCCAGTTGATTGCCTTCGCCGCGAAATCCTCCTCCCTAAGCACCATATCCGGATGGCCGAAAACCCCTTCTACATCCTCCACATTATTTTTTGACAAAATGGCAAGCATGACGCCCTGGCTCTGCATTTTCTTGAGTATTCTCTGGGTGTCTTGATACCTTGCCCCCTCCTTGTGGCCGGATAAGACGAGCCCTTCCAATCCATCCTCGCCAATCACTCCGCCCCAGAGGGTATTGTCTAAGTCAACCGCCAAACATTTTTTCTTCCCGCCTCTGGCCGCGGAAACATATTTTCCAATCAGCTCTGCCAAAGCCTTCATCCCCTTCATGGAATAGGGCATGCTGCCCATATACCACATTTTTGAGGAATAAAAGCTTTGTCTTCCCGTTTCTTCAATCAGCTCTTTTACAGGCAGGAGGTAGACCCGCTTTCCCTCCTGGTGAAGTTTTTGAACCGCCTCAATCCACCTGTTTTCAAAATATTTATCCAGATTTATCTCCGAGCCATACCTGCACCGGCTTGAACGGATGTCAAGAGACGCCGCGAAGATTGGTGTCTCTGGCATAGCGCACGCAAACGTGGAGACGGCCAGGCGCCACTGGTCTAACAGCTTCCCGCCAGCCTCTGCAGACCGAAAGCTCTCCAGATAATCCTCCCCATGCAGTAAGATTACAGCCGCGTCCGGCTTCGCCTCGTATAAGCCCGACGTCTTATTAAAAATATCCTGCTGCCACGTATCATAACCGTCTGAAACATAGACCTCTCCCTGCTTCTCCAACATGCCTGCTAGCATCCCCACCGTGACATTTGATAATAATGCAATTCTTGGCATATGCTACTCCTGACTAGAAACGGGATTTTCAATATATCGGTAGAGCTGCCCTAACGTCCTGATATTCGGGACGTCATCGATTGGAATCTCAATACCGTACCGTTCTTCTACTTCCATAATCAATCAAAGATGCATCATGGAATCCCACTTCTCATACTCCTGATAAGCCGTATCCTCATGAAGCTCAGCGGTTTCTGCCTCAAACACGCCTGCTGCAAATCTTAAAAACTCCTGCATAATTCTTTTCCTCCTTCAGACCTTCCGGACTGCGTGCCCTCCGTCTGCTGTAATCATCTGTCCATTGATGTACCTCGATTCTTCTGACAGCAGAAAACAAATCAAATTCGCCGCGTCTCTGACTTCGCCCAATCCAAGGGGATAACTGTCAATCAGCTTCTTTTGGCCATCCGGCTTCAGCTTTTCCATCCACCCTTTGGCCATCCTCGTCTGAATGGGGCCAAGACACACCTCATTGATGCGGATGCCCTTTTCCATCAACTCAGCGGCAGCCGGAGAAAGATATCCCTCCAAAGCGCCTTTGGCAGACGCGTATGCCGTATGTCCCATGGCCCCCTCATGGGCGGACTGGGATGTAATCAGGACAATCGACATCCCTTCGCTGTGAAACTTTTTTCTGCAAAGAATCGAAATCATGTGCATGGGGACAAGGGCATGAATCCTCCAAAGCCTTTCAAAATCTTCTATTTTCGTCATATGTATCGGCGCCATCTTATCAAATCCCGCGCAATGGATAAATCCGCCGACAGCGCCATATGAGGAAACAATCTCTTCCAATGTCTCCTTAATCTGCCAGGTTTCCATCAAATCGCAGTTGACCGCATGGAATTTCCCCGGATAAGCAGCAGACCATTCCGATTCGAGCCGGTCTGTATCACGGCCCAAACCAATCACACTATTGCCGCCCTTAAGAAGCTTTTCGGCGCACGCCCTTCCGATGCCTCCGGTGACGCCGGTTATCAAAATATTTTCCATTCTCTCTATCCTTCTTTTACAGCCCTGCCGCAAGCTCATAAAGGCTGCCTATCGTCTCACACGCAAGGAACTGGTCCACGGAAATCTTGACGCCGTATTCATCCTCAATCATACAAATCATAGAAAATCCCATCATAGAAGAAAAATCGTCAATCTCCTCACGGAATACGGTGTCCATGGAAATATCCTCTGGCTCAACCTCAAATACCTCTGCCGCAAACTCTAAAAAATGTTCCATTCTTCTCTCTCCTTCTCTCCCGTATATTGGAATAATTTATAATATCCTTTGGGACTTAACGTAATGATTCCCGCGCTGGCAGAAAGCCCTGCCCCAAACCCAGAGATGAAAACCGTATTTTCCTTCTCTGTATCCAACATGCTGTGCGCGTTTTTCGCAATCGTCACAGGTATGGTGGCAGAGCCGGAATTTCCCACCTCATCTCCTGACCTCCAGGTGCGTTCCCAGGGAAATTTCAATTTCCTGGCTAACTGCCGAATCATGTACATATTTGCCTGATGGGGGATAAAGAAATCAACAGACTCGCTGCTTTCATCGGCCTCCTTTAGAAAACCCGTAAGCCATTTGGAAACCGTCTGAGCCACAAAACTATAAATGCCAAAACCATCCATGTAAATATCAACGCCTCGCCTTTTGCTTCCGTCTTCAAATTCCCGGTACTTCAAATCTTCTTCTGTTACAGGGCTTGCGCTGCCGCCTGCCGGAATTTTAAGCATATCGTTCCTTGAACCGTCCGTGTAAAAGGTAAACCTCCATGGATTTTTACTTTCTTCATCCGCGGCAATTAAGGTCGCGCTGCCTGCGTCTGCCAGAACCGGAAGCGTAGCCTTATCATATTGGGATAAATATGCCCCCTGGACGTCCCCGTCCAACAAAAGCACCTTTTTCCCGCAGGCTTTTGCCAGGGAGGAAGCCACATAGATCCCGTATGCATATCCTGAGCATGCAAGATTAATATCAAAAGAAGGGATTCCGGTCTCTAAGCCCAGTTCATTCTGGATTGCCGCGGCATTGAAGGGCAAGAGCCTGTCCGGTGTAAATGTGACGAACACAATGCCGCCAATTTCTTCTTTTCCTACGTCTGCTTCCTTTAGTAGCTCTTTCGCGCACGCCAGACACAGTTCGCCGCAGGAGGTACCTTTATTGGCCATATACCGATAATGGATTCCGGTAGAACTGATAATCTTCGCCGCTTCGCCGCCATACATCTTTTTTAGCATTTCCCCATTATCAATCTTTTGTTCCGGTACACAGGCACACACACCCTCAATCTTTACCCCTCTTATCTCAAATATCTGCATAAACCTTCTCCCTTTTCTCCAATGTTTTATGATTCAACGCCTATACATTTGGGACGGAAACAGATGGTCTTATTCATTTTCTGAAGCACATTTCCATACCCGACCTCATAGAAAAGCTCCACTCCCTGCTCTTTTAATCCGAGAATGGTATCATACCACCGAACCTGCCCTGTCATTTGCCGAACCAGGCAGTCCTTAATCTCACCAACATCCTTCGTAGCAATACCGGTTATATTTGGAACTACCAGACAATTCGGTTCGTCAAATTTGAGCCTGTGGATTTCCTCTGCCATGACACTTTTTGCCCAATCCATCTGTGGGCTGTGAAATGCCGCGCTCACCTGAAGTTTCCGAAACTTTACGCCTTCCATCCGTTCAATCTTGGCGCCGATTTCTTCTACGGCATTTTCTATTCCAGAAATGACGATTTGTGTTTTAGAATTGAAGTTTGCCATCACTACATCCTGCCCATAGGGCTCTACCAGTGATTTCAAATCCTTTTCCTCCATTCCCAACACTGCCGCCATAACGCCTTTTCCATTTTGCCGCCCCATACATGCGCCTCTTTTTGCCACCAGCTTAAGGCCATCAGAAAAACCGAATACGCCTGCGGCCAGGAGTGCGTTATACTCTCCCAGGCTGTGGCCGGCCGCATATTCATACTTGATTCCCTGGGATTTTAATTTTTCTAAATACATCGCCGAACATGTATAGATTGCCGGCTGCGCATACGCTGTGTCTGTCAGTTTTTCCTGAGGGCCGGCGAACATCAATTTTTTCAAATCATACCCAAGGATATCGCATGCCTCGTCAAGAAGCCTTTTTGCTCCCGGCACAGAGTCATACAATTCCTTTCCCATTCCCACAGCCTGGGAGCCCTGGCCGGGAAATAGTACTGCATTTGCCATACTACATTGCACCTCCATAATGTATTTAGAGGAAACACCTGCGAATGATCTCAATGATTCTTTCCTGAGCCTCACAATCCATCTTATTGTCGCTTGGCAGGCATAAACCTCTCTGAAAAATATCCGCACCTACATCCACCGGCGTTTCTCCTTCTATATAAGCATCCGTCGCACCCCTGCCGCTTCCGTAAATTGTTATGAACTCATGGTCTCTGTAAATCGGCTGCATATGCATGGGCTTCCAGATGGGACGCCCCTGTGCGCCAAACACAGACATAGCCTCCAATATCTCCCCAGGCGTACTTTTACCCGGTTCTGTATTCCACAACGCCTCCCGTTCTCCCCGCACCTGTGAAGCCATAGCATCCCTGCGGATTAGGATAGCCGAAAGCCAATAATTAGGGATAGAATTATCGGCGTCAAATGGATTCATATCCACCGGAAGCCCCGAAAGTCCTTCCTTATATCTCTCATAGATTGCTTTTTTCTGTGCAATATGCTCGTCCAGATAAGGCATCTGCCCTCGGATAACGCCTGCGATCACGTTGCTCATTCGATAATTGTAGCCAATTTCTTCATGCTGATACCAGGGGGCGTCTTCTCGGCTCTGGGTACTCCATTTCCTCACCTTGCGGGCATCCTTTAGGGAATCCGTCAGAAACATTCCTCCGCTGCTTCCGGTCAGTATCTTATTCCCATTAAAGCTGATGACACCGTAGTCTCCAAATCCTCCTGTCTGCCGCCCTTTATAGGATGCCCCGAAGCTCTCTGCCGCATCCTCAATGATAACTGCTCCATGCCTTTGGCAGACTGCCTGTAGCTCATCCATTTTTGCAGGCACTCCATAGAGATGGGCGATTACTACCAGCCTTACCTCCGGATAGATGGCAAATGCCTTCTCAAGCGCTTCCGGACTCATGTTCCAGGTATCATATTCCGAATCAATAAAAACCGGCTCTCCTCCCTCATAGACCACCGGATTGACGGTCGCATCAAACGTCATGTCAGAGCAGAACACCCTCCTGCCGTACAGTGCGCCGCCCCGTCCGTGCCCGTCCGGCGAAGCCAGTCCGGTAGCGCTGTTATACAGACGTTTTGCCGCCAGCTTTACGGCAAGGTGAAGGGCTGTCGTTCCCGCGCTTAACGCCACGGCATACTTTACGCCGACCTTCTCGGCTGCCAGTTCTTCTATCTCATCAATATTTGCGCCAACGGTACTCATCCAATTGGTGTCAAAAGCCTCCTGCATGTATTTCATTTCCTCGCCATGCATGGTGGGGCTGCTTAACCATATTTTATTTTCAAACGGACAAATCCCTGCAAATCTGGGATCATCTTTGAAATTATACATATTTTCTACTCCTCCACAAGCTCAATCCCTAAGTGCACTGCCCTTAAGCTGCCCATAAATTCCATCTCCACTACCGCAATCCTCTTATGCAGGTTTACCTTCTTAATCTCACCCTCCATGTCTTTTAAGGGACCTGACAGAATCCGAAGCTGCCTGCCTTCATCAATTTTAACTTTAGAGATTCCAACCATAATCCCTGCCCCTGTGTCCAAAGTTTCTTCCTTCGTTCTTTTCTTTTGGCTGCCGTCATTGCCACCAGCCTTATCCGTCCATTTCTTAAGCCTGTGCAGCAGCTCTGTATCTCCTTTAGATAAGGGGGTAAAATATTCCTCGCACTTTCCAAGCATCTTTGTCAATGCCGGAACCATTTTCAAATCTTCATATAATAACTGCGGCTCATTTGTAGTCAGGAACACGTAGCCTGGAAACAACTTCTCCGTCACCTCATGCCACGCCCCTTTATATTTCTTCTTAAGTCTGCGCATGGGAATAAAACAGCTTCCCAGACGTTCACCGGAAATGATTCTCTCCAGCTTTAAAACCGTTCGGCTCTCCTGGCCGGAAATTACCTGCATTACATACCACATATGTTCCTCCCGCTAATTGTCTGTTAAATGTATGCTTCGCCATCCATACCTGCATAAGCAGCCACAGTCGTATGCTCTATGTCTACCATTCGTGTCCTCAAGTGCCACCGCTTCATGATACACTCCTGATATCTTCTCCATCTTTACACCGGATCCCCCTCCATCCGAATCCCGAACAGCACATTCTCCGTCCGGTTAAACAGGGGCACCTCTGCCGTCACATACCGATGCCTAAGCCTTTGCCTGGTAATCCTGTCAAGGTAAGGCTTAAGCGCCCCTGCCGCACTTTTCACCTGTCCGTCCTCATCCACCCGAACGGTAGACAGCCACATATCATGCTCTAATTCTCTGCCGCAGATATGCCTTAAGAATTCCAAATCCTCCGGCGCCACAGGAACAATCTTTGCCTTCTTTTTCCCCTGATTTCCGATTAGCTGCGGAAACTGCCTCGCCTTTTGAAGCTCTCCCGCTAACTCCTCCGGAAACCTGGTAGCCACAAAAACATATCCCGAAAACAGCTCCCTCCTACTAAGCAAATATTTCCCCTGGGTGCGGAACAACTGCTGCTTCTTTAAAATCCTACAGCAATCCCACAATTCCCGATGAAGCTTCTTCTCCACAAGCGTAACCATCTCCTGCTCTTTTTCGGGAACCGTCCTCATGACATACCATCTCAAATCCTCTGTATTCATACGCTTTTCTCCACAATCTCAAGCCCTGCCGGAATCATCCGCTGGCCTGCCGGCGCCTCCACGCTCGCAAGGCGTTTATGACGGTCAATCTTACGAATCTGCGCCTCCATTCCTCTCAGCGGGCCTTCGATGACGCGGGTTACTCCTTTTACAATTACCCCTCTGGACATCTTAATATGTTTGTCCTTTCCGCACAGGAATCTTAAGAAATTTTCCTCCTCCGGCTCTAAGCGAAGGAT
The DNA here is from genome assembly GCA_910584575.1 of uncultured Dorea sp. Classification (GTDB taxonomy): domain Bacteria; phylum Bacillota; class Clostridia; order Lachnospirales; family Lachnospiraceae; genus Sporofaciens. The sequence continues at coordinate 23,609 of CAJUBG010000037.1, read as the reverse complement.
TCCTCCATTACCCTGGCGGGCCATTTCCCCCCGTAGAATGTCTTCATTTTCACTCTCCAGCAGCACGTTAGCAGGAAACAGAAGCTTCTTCTCCACATGCCATGCCCCCTGAAACCTACGCATCTGGTCGTAAGTCAGGACAAATACGTCCCTTGCCGCTGCATTTGATAAATTTCTTTTACATGAATTCAGAATTGTTTGTTCCTCCTGCGCTTTGCAGGGAAGTAAGTACCAGATCATAATCCCTTCTTTCGTGGAGTAATCTACTCTGCGAAAATTAACAGATTATTTTTAATGCGTATTTTATGAGAATTTAGTAAGAATTTAGACAATATATAGATTTAGGAAAAATAAAGTGAATATAAACCGTGCGATTTTTAATAATTCACATCTTGATTATGCCAAATGTTGACAAAAACCTTCTAAAAACAATTTAGGTATTGAATTATTCATCTTTGGTGGTTATAATAGATATGCTGTTTAAGAAAAAATCGCAGAGTAGATTACTCTACGAAACATCAAAACCATTTCTATATCCTTCATATCAGTAACCCCTCTCCCCCCTCCCTCATATCATAAATGTAAGAGAGTCTTTTTATGAGGTATTTCCATGAATATGATGACAGCAACTCAGCAGGACACCCCTGATAAAGGAAAACTAAAAATCAATATCACATCAGAAATCACCGCCTACCCCGTAGCCGACGCATCAGTCTCCATCTCCTACACCGGAGTACCCGACAGCCAGCTTGAAAAACTGACCACCGATTCCTCCGGCCAGACCGAAACCATCGAGCTTGACGCGCCGCCTCTGGAATACAGCCTGAATGTGGAAAACGAGATTCAGCCCTACTCCGAGTACACCCTCCAGGTAGAAGCCCCAGGATACGAGCCTTTAAGCATCGCCGGCGCAGAGATTCTATCCTCTGTCACCGCAATCCAGAACATATCACTAAGGCCAATAGACACCACCGACCCCTCCGAAGAAATATTCGTCATCCCTGCACATACCCTCTACGGCTCATACCCCGCCAAGATACCGGAGGATGAAATCAAGCCCATGAACGAGACAGGCGAAATCGTCTTAAGCCGGGTCGTGGTTCCGGAGTATATCGTCGTACACGACGGAAGCCCCAGAGACAGCACAGCCAGAAATTATTATGTGAAATACAAGGATTACATCAAGAACGTAGCGTCCAGTGAAATCTATGCCACCTGGCCTGCCAATACCATTCGGGCAAATGTGCTTGCAATCATGTCCTTTACCCTGAACCGCGTATTTACGGAATGGTACAGAAACCAAGGCTATGAGTTCACCATAACCTCCTCCACCGCATTTGATCACAAATGGATTCCTGAACGCAACATCTTCGATACCATATCCGTAATCGTAGACGAACTTTTTGCCGACTATCTGTCGCGCCCAAATGTAAAGCAGCCCATACTGACCCAATACTGCGACGGAAGGCAGGTACAGTGTCCCAACTGGATGACCCAATGGGGAAGCAAATCCCTCGGCGACCAAGGCTATTCCCCGATTGAGATACTCCGGTACTTTTACGGGGACAACATGTACATCAATACTGCTGAGGCCATCTCCGGCATCCCCTCCTCCTGGCCCGGCTACAACCTGGAGAACGGCTCAAGCGGCAGCAAGGTAAGACAGCTTCAGGAACAGATTAACGTAATTGCCACAGCCTACCCCGCTATCCCCAAATTAAACGTTGACGGAATCTACGGCCCCGCTACCACAGAAGCCGTCCGCAAATTCCAGTCCGTTTTCGGCCTGCCCGCCACAGGAATCACGGATTATAAGACCTGGTACAAAATTTCTGAAATCTACGTGGGAGTCTCACGGATTGCGGAACTGACTTAAATATAAAACGTCATTTTAACCCTTTTCACATAACAAACAGGGATGCCGGAATATAACCGGCATCCCCTTTATCTTACTTTAAAGACACTCCTACTTCAACATCTCCGCAAAATCCGCCAGCTTCTCGGAAATCTTAATCTGCTGCGGACACACAGCCTCACAGCTCCGACAGCCCACGCACGCAGAAGGGAGCTTATCCTCCGGCACAGCCATCAGCGCCATAGGCGCGATAAACCCGCCGCCGGTAAACTTATGCTCATTGTAAAGCTTCAGCATAGAAGGTATATCAATCCCCTGAGGACAGTGGGTAGTACAATACCGGCACGCCGTACACGGCACACCGTTCACCATACTGTCCGCAATGCCAAGTAACGTCTCCATTTCCTCCTTATTCAGCGGCTCCTCGCTCTCAAATGTATGTATATTCTTCTGAAGCTGTTCAAAATTGGACATACCGGAAAGCGTTACCACCACGTTTGGAATGGACTGAAGGAAACGGAACGCCCAAGCCGGAACCTCCTCCCTGGGGCGAAGCGCGGTCAACTTCTGTGTATTCTCCTCAGAAAGAGACGCCAGCATACCTCCCCGCACAGGCTCCATCACCCAAATCGGAATGTGATATTCATTCAAAAGCTCAACCTTTGCCTTTGCATCCTGGAAATCCCAATCCACATAGTTAAGCTGAATCTGGCCAAACTCCATGTCCTTACCATAAGCGTCAAGGAAACGCTTCATCACATCATAGCTTCCATGAGCAGAGAAGCCTAAGTGACGGATTCTACCGTTTTCCTTCTGCTTCATCAGATAATCATAGACTCCGTACTGCTCATCCAGATACTCGTTGATATTCATCTCACAGACATTGTGGAACAGATAAAAATCAAAATACGAAACCTGGCATTTTTCAAGCTGCTTCTCGAAGATTTCCTCCACCTTCGGCATATTTGCAAGATCATACCCCGGAAACTTTGACGCAAGATAGAACTTCTCTCTGGGATACTTACTGAGCACCCTACCCATCACAAGCTCTGAGTTTCCTGCATGATAGCCCCACGCCGTATCATAATAATTAATTCCCTGATTGAACGCATACTCCACCATCTGCGCTGTTGCCGCCTCGTCGATCTCCTCGTCCTTACCGTCAATCACCGGAAGCCGCATTGCGCCCATACCCAGCGCAGATAATTTCAAATCCTGAAACTCCTTATAAACCATAGCCTTTATCCTCCTTTAATCCCAGACAAGCCTGCCTGTCTTCATTGCCCTGTCATAACAGGAAATCTTATACTCCAACCGTTCCATGGTCCTCTGGATTGCCTTAAGCTGCTGCTTAAGCTGCTCTTTTTGCTCTAATAGAAGCCTGTGCCTGTCGGGAATCGTCTCATCCCCCTGCTGGCTTAACCGTACATACTCCGCCAACGCCGGAAGGGGCAGCCCTGCGCCTCGCATACACCCCGCAAGCTCGACCCATCCGCAGTCCTCCTCCGTATAGTCCCGAAGCCCGCTTTCTGTTCGGTGTACCGGAGGAATCACTCCGATGCGCTCGTAATATCGCAAGGTATCCTGGGAAATTCCATATATTTTACTTACTTCTGAGATGGTCATGCCTTCACCTCTTTCTCTCGAAGTCTTTTTTCCTGATTATGGGACAACTCTTATCCTCACTATATCATCTGGAGTTTACTCTAAGTCAATATATAATTTTAAAATATTTATTTATTTTCTAAAAAAATACCCTGCGGATATCATTGAACATCACGAACACCATCAGCGCCATCAACAGTGCAATCCCTATCATATGCACGTATCCCTCCTTCTCCGGCGGCACCCGCTTCCTGCGGACAGCCTCCACGACCAGGAACACCAGACGCCCGCCGTCCAGCGCCGGAAGGGGCAGCAGATTCATGACTCCTAAGTTTGCAGACAGCATAATGGCAATATTCAGAAGCTCTACCAACACCACAAATAGCCCGTAAGACCTGCTCTGCTGATAGGTGTCGTCCACCACATCTACGATTCCCACAGGGCCGGTCAGGTTATTGATACTGACCTTACCCGTAACCAGCATCTTAAGGCTCTCAAGCGTTGTGCTGACCCAGTAATTCACCGAGTAGGCGCCGTACTGCACCGCCTTTGGGATATTCGCCCTCCGGTACCCCTCGGAGGTAACCCCAAGGCGGTAGTAGCCCATTTCCTCATCCATCTTCGGAGTCAGCGTTACCCTGTGTTCTTCCCCGTCGCGGGTATAGGTAATCTCCACATCCTCTCCCTGGTGGAACTGGTTATATATGGTAATCTCCCGAAAAATGCGGATCTTCTTATTCCCCATCTTCTCAATCCTGTCGCCTGCCATTAGCCCCGCTTCGGCAGCCGGAAGCCCCTCCTCCACGGAAGCCACCACAGGGCGGTCATATCCAATCATGGCGGTCAGGATAACGGCAAACAAAAACGCCAGGATGAAGTTAAACACCGGCCCCGCCGCAATCACGGAAATCCTCGCCCAAACAGACTTATTGTTAAAATTATTCGGAGAGTCCGTAGCCTCCTCATCCTCTCCCATGGCGCAAAAGCCGCCGATTGGGAAGATGCGGACCGCATACCTGGTTCCCTTATACTCCCGTGAATACAGGGTGGGCCCCATTCCTATCGCAAATTCATCCACGTCGATGCCATTTTTCTTTGCCAGTACAAAATGTCCCAGTTCATGAAAGAACACGATAAAACTAAAGATAATGATTGCTAATATAATACCCAAATTACGAGTTACCTCCTACTGTTGATCCTGTCATAAGTTGCCGCCTCCGTATCCAGTATCTCCTGGAGGGAGGGATTCTCAATATTTTTGTGGGCTCCCATACAGTCCTCAATAATCTCCACAATCTCAAGATACTTAATCTCACGATTCAAAAACTGCCGGACTGCCAGTTCATTTGCCGCATTAAAGACGGTGGGAAGGGTGCCGCCCTTTCGCCCCGCATCGTAGGCCAGCTTCAGGCCATAGAAGGTGTCCATGTCTGGTTTCTCGAAATCCAATCTTCCTAGACTCCAAAAATCAATCCTCTCCCCTGGCAGAAGCCTTCTCTTAGGATAGTACAGTGCATACTGAATAGGCAGCTTCATATCCGGCGTTCCAAGCTGTGCTATAATGGCGCCGTCCACGTATTCCACCATGGAATGAATAATGCTTTGGGGCTGTACCACCACCTGCACCCTGTCTACGTCAACCCCGAACAGCCATTTTGCTTCTATGACCTCAAGCCCTTTGTTCACCATGGTGGAGGAATCAATCGTAATCTTCTGCCCCATAGCCCAGTTCGGGTGCTTTAGGGCATCCTCCACCCGAATATTCAAAAGCTCCTCCTCCTTCTTCCCACGGAAAGGACCTCCCGACGCCGTCAGCAGAATCTTGTGAAGCGCCTTTTGCTCATTTCCCTGCAAAGACTGGAAGATGGCGCTGTGCTCGCTGTCCACAGGAAGGATAGACACATGGTTCTCCTTTGCCAGCGGCATGATGATATGTCCTGCCGTCACCAGTGTCTCCTTATTGGCAAGTGCAATATCCTTCCCTGCCTTGATTGCTTCAATCGTGGGACGAATCCCAATCATACCCACAATGGCTGTCACTAGTATCTCCGTATCTGCAAGAGTTGATACCTCCAGAAGTCCGTCCATTCCGGATACGACCCTTGTATTCGTATCTGAAATGCGCGCTTTCAGCTCGCCCGCCTTCTCCTCGGACCAGACAGCCGCAAGCCGCGGATGAAATTCACGGATCTGTTCCTCCAAAAGCCGGATATTGCCGCCCGCCGCAATGCCTAGCACCTCAATATCTCCATTTTCCCGTACCACCTCAAGGGTTTGGGTCCCGATGGACCCCGTTGAACCTAATATGGCTATTTTCTTCATGATTTACCTCTCTCAATCAAATATATTGTAACCGTTGCACAGCGGCTATCAGACAATTTCCAGCCATACTATATATATGCGGAAATTGCCTCCTTCATTAACAATAGTCTAAACAGCCAGCATCGTCGCCAGATAATAGATAACGGGCGCAGTAAATATTACACTGTCAAACCTGTCCAGAATCCCGCCGTGTCCCGGAATCAGCTTCCCGTAGTCCTTAATGTCATGGTTACGCTTAATAGCAGAAGCCGCCAGGTCGCCCACCTGGGAAATAGCGCCCCCCGCCGCACAGATTACCGCATAATGAAGGGGTGAAGCCGACGCGCCTTGCCACTGGTTCATGGCAAGGGCAAACAGGGCGCCCAGAAGGGCCGCGCCCGCAATCCCGCCGATTCCGCCCTCCACCGACTTCTTGGGGCTTAACTTGGGCGCCATCTTATGCTTCCCAATCAGTACCCCCACACAGTAAGCGCAGGTGTCGCATCCCCATGAGCTTAAGAAAATCAGCCAAACCACTACGCCTCCCTCCAAAAGCATACGGGTCTGATACACATAAGAGAGCATGACCGCCACATAAAAAAAGCCAAAGAAAACCGTCATGACCTGCTCTGCCCTGTAAGCTGGAAACGTAAACACATACACAGCCATCAGAAGCACCAGAAACAGAATGGAAAGCATGGTCATATACTCCATCGCCTTCCCCCATAAAAGCCCATAGTAGACCAAAGCCGCCAGATATCCTGCCAATCCTAACGCCTTACTCTGAACCCCAACTACCTTATATAATTCTGTCATGCCTACCAGACTGATGGCGCCGAGAAACGCAAATAAAAGCTCACCGCCCGTTCCAACCGTCACCACCAGCACAATCACCAGCACGATTCCGCTTAACAGCCTCGTCTTAAACATCCTGTTCCTCCTTTACCCCGCCGAAACGTCTGTCCCTGGCATTATACTGTTCAATAGCCTTCATAAGCTCCTCCTTCGTAAAGTCCGGCCAGTGAATATCCGTAAAATAGAATTCCGTATACGCAAGCTGCCATAAAAGGAAATTAGACAGCCGAAGCTCGCCGCTGGTACGAATCAGTAGATCCGGCTCCGGAATATCATGGGTATCCAGATAACGTTCAAACATCTTCTCATCAATGGACTCAGGCGTGGCCTTCCCTTCCACACAGTCCTTCGCAAGCCTTCTGATTGCCCGTATCATCTCGTCTCTGCTTCCATAATTGATGGCAATCTGAAAATTCAGCCCGCCGTTGTCCTTCGTAGCTTCTTCAAGCTCGGCAATCCGAGTCCGGATATCCTCATCCAATCTGGTCACATCACCGATTACCCGAATCTTCATGTCATTCTTTGCCGCCGTCTTAAGACAGGTCTTCATATAATTCCGCAAAAGCTTCATCAGCGCGGCCACCTCGTCGCTCGGCCTGTTCCAGTTCTCCGTGGAAAATGCATACACGGTCAGATACTTTACGCCCATGCGATAGGCGTCCTCACAGATACGCTCTACATTCTTACTTCCCTGGGCATGGCCGTAATTGCGCGGCATCCCCTTGGACTTGGCCCATCGCCCGTTTCCGTCTAAAATAATCGCAACATGCTGCGGTATTACCATAAATCCCTCTCCTTCCAGAAAAAATATTCAGCATGAACGGGGGGACAGACCCACACACAGGCTTCTGGTCTGTCCCCTCTCTTAATTAAACCGTCATAACTTCTTTTGACTTATTGTCTACTGCCTTATCTACTTCCTTCACAAACTTATCCGTCAGCTTCTGAAGCTCTGTCTCCATATCCTTAATCTCATCCTCCGAAACCTCGGTTCCCTTAAGCTTCTTCAACGCGTCGTTGCCATCCCTGCGGATGTTGCGGATTGCGACCTTTGCCGCCTCTCCCTTCTTCTTCACATCCTTCACCAGCTCTTTTCTGCGTTCCTCCGTAAGCTCAGGAAATACCAGACGAATCATAGAGCCGTCGTTTGTGGGATTGATGCCCAAGTCAGACACCTGTATCGCCTTCTCAATCACCTTGAGCATATTCTTCTCCCAGGGCTGAATCTGAATCATACGCGGCTCTGGCACCGACACGTTCGCCACCTGCTGAATCGGCGACGGGGTTCCGTAGTAATCTACCTTAATCCTATTAAGCACATTGGGGTTGGCGCGGCCTGCCCGGATCGTTCCAAGCTCGCCGTCCAGGTTCGCCATAGTCTTATTCATCTTGTCCTCATACACCTGTAATCTTTCATTCATAATTGCTTCCTCCTTTATTCTGCCCACACAATTCTATTCTCACACTACATTTTTGTAAACTTATCGGCAAATCTGAAATCTGCCCTCCAAAGCCATTCCTGTCAATATATCTACACCGTCACCTTGGTTCCCGTAAATGTTCCGGTCATAGTCTCCACAATACTGTTCTCCTCATTCAGCCCGAATACCAGCATCGGCATCTTATTCTCCAGACACATAATCGAAGCCGTCAAATCCACAGCCATCAGCTTCTTGTCGATAATCTCCTGAATCGATATCTCATCATACTTCTTCGCCTCTGGGTTCACCTTCGGGTCGCTGTCATAGATTCCGTCAATCGCCTTCGCCAGCAGCATGGCGTCCGCCTCAATCTCTATGGCCCGAAGCACAGCCCCCGTATCCGTTGAAAAATAAGGGTGCCCTGTTCCTCCGGCAAAGAAAACGACCTTCCCCTCCTTAAGAGCCTCTACCGCCCGATCCTTGGAAAATAACGTGGTAAAAGCGCCGCACACGAACGGGGTAAATACTTCCGTCTTCATCCCCACATAACGGAAAATATCCGATACATAAATACAGTTCATCACCGTAGCCAGCATCCCAATCTGATCCGCCTTCACACGATCAATCGTCTCACTGGTTCTGCCCCGCCAGAAATTGCCGCCTCCGGTCACGATGGCCACCTGGATGCCGTCGTCTGCCAGCCTCTTTACCTGCCTTGCAACCCCCAAACATGTCGCCTCGTCAAATCCTGTCTTCTTATCGCCTGCGAGAGCCTCCCCACTTAGCTTTAACAATACTCTCTCCATCCGTCCATACTCCTTATTCTTCATAATTATATTCAAATCCTCTATATTCACCATGATAAATTATATCATAGGAATAAAAAAAATGGAATACACTACCGCCAACATTCTACATCATTCTTTCTTCATTTCTAAATCCATACAAAATTCCAAACCCAGTGCAAAAATCGTCGAAATTGTTAAAATTCTTAAATTGTTCATCTGTAATTGACAGCAATTTAACTAAGTGCTATAATGTACCATAACAATTCGTTATGGATACATAACATTTTGTTATGATACTATTGCATAAGAATAAGCTTTAGTAAAACAAACAAAAGGAATGAGGTGCAGTTTATGAGTAGTATTAGTATTGTAATTTTGTGTACGATTCTTGCTTATATGTGTCTGCTGATTGGCGTGGGCGTATACAATGCAAGAAAAAACAACAGCAGCGAGGATTTCTACCTGGGCGGCAGAAAGATGGGCGCGCTGGTGGTTGCCATGAGCGCCGAGGCAAGCGACATGTCAAGCTGGCTGCTGATGGGACTTCCGGGAGTTGCCTATCTGACCGGTCTTGCAGACGCGTTCTGGACCGCGGCAGGTCTGGCCATCGGTACATATTTGAACTGGCTTTTTACCTCCAGAAGATTGAGACGTTATTCCGAGAGAATCGGCGCCATCACGGTTCCGAATTTCTTTGCCAAGAGATTCCATGATGAGAAGAACATCATCACAGCCATCTCTGCGGTCATTATTGTAATCTTCTTCGTGCCGTATGTAGCGTCCGGCTTCGCGGCCTGCGGTAAGCTTTTTAACTCCTTGTTCGGCCTGGACTACATGGCCGGAGTTATTATATTTGCAATTATAATCGTAATCTATACAATTATGGGAGGATTTACCACGGTTGCCACCAACGACCTGATTCAGAGTATCGTCATGTCCATCGCCCTTGTCTCCATCGTAACCTTTGGTGTGAGCAATGCAGGCGGCATGGGAGCCGTTATGGACAATGCAAAGTCTTTGTCCGGTTATCTCTCCCTCTCCGCCATCCATGACGCGGTTGCGGGAACAGCCATCCCGTATTCACCGCTGACGGCTGTATCCCTTCTGGCATGGGGAATCGGATACTTCGGTATGCCCCACATCCTGGTAAGATTCATGTCTATCGAGGATGAACAGAAGCTGGTGCTTTCCAGACGTGTTGCTTCTATCTGGGTAACATTTGCCATGGGTATCGCAATCTTTATCGGTATCGTTGGTCTTGCAGTTGTCAACGCAGGCGGCATGGCTCCATTGGAGGACAGCGAGCGTGTCATCATTGCCCTCACCAATGAGCTGAGCCAGAACGGTGTCCTTGCGGCAGTCTTAGGCGGTGTGATCCTTGCTGGTATCCTTGCGGCTACCATGTCTACGGCAGACAGCCAGATGTTGGTTGCAGCCTCCGGTGTATCCGAGAATATTGTTCAGGATTTCCTCGGAAAGAAGCTGACCGAGAAGCAGAGTCTTAACATTGCCCGCGCTACCATCCTTGGTATCGCCGTGATCGCTCTGTTCCTGGCAAGAGATCCTAACTCAAGTGTATTCGGAATCGTTTCCTTTGCCTGGGCCGGTATGGGCGCTGCTTTCGCAGGCGTCATGATCTGTGCTTTATTCTGGAAACGTACCACCTTACAGGGCGCGCTTGCCGGAATGATTGCAGGCGGCGCAATGGTATTCATCTGGAAATATATGGTTCGCCCGTTAGGCGGAATCCTGGACATCTATGAACTGCTTCCGGCATTTTTGGTGTCACTTGCCATGATTATTATCGTAAGCCTTGCTACAAAGGCTCCTTCCCAGGAGATCATCGATGAATTTGACAGCGTTAATGTGAAAAAATAACATACTCGTTCATTTACCTGAAAAGAGGGCTATCGTTAAACGATAGCCCTCTTTTTGCATCCAGTCGCCTGCACCCAGGCCGCCGGACTTGCCAGACAGATTCCCGGTATAATCGTCTTTTTCCCTTAAAATAAAATGTGCTTTTCCTTCCCATTTCATGAAAAATCAAGTATACTATATGTAATACACCATATCAGAGCGTACTGAATACGACAGTGAATACACCGGAAAAAGAGGTAAAGGAATATGGACAAAATACTAGTCGTAGATGATGCGGAATTAAACCGCGAGCTATTATACGACATATTAAAAGACGACTACATAATTGAGATGGCCGCAGACGGAGCCGAGGCTCTGGAAAAGCTTAGAATATACCGAACCGAGATTTCTGCTCTGCTTCTGGATCTTCGGATGCCTAAGCTGGACGGCTTTGCTGTAATCGACGAGATGCGGCGAAACGGTTGGATTAAGCACATCCCCGTACTGATTATCAGCGGCGAGCACGCCATTGAGATTGAAAACAACTGCTTTCATCTGGGGGTTTCAGATTTTATCCACAAACCTTTTGAAAGCTCTATCGTAATAAATCGGGTAAAAAATGCCATTGAATTGTTTACCTACAAAAATCAGCTAGAGCAGACAGTAGAAGAACAGGCGCTGACACTGAAAAAGCAACACCAAATCATTCAGCTTCAGGCAAGACAGTTACAGGACGCAAGGTCCTTCAAGCATTTAATGATGGAATACAGCTCTGCAATCCTTGAGGTTGAGACAAAACTAAAGGTACTGAATGCGGAATTTTCACAGGTGTATAACCGAAATCCCTTCGAGGCCATCAAGAGCAGGCTGAAATCACCGGAAAGCATTTACGAAAAACTACAAAGGAAAGGATATCCCATCACGCTGGACAGTATTCGTGAGAATCTGGCGGATGTCGCGGGACTGCGTATCATCTGTTCCTTTCCGGATGATATCTACCGCCTTGCCGAACTTTTCATCAAACAGGATGATATTATTTTGGTGCGCCAAAAAGACTATATAAAGAACCCTAAGGCAAACGGCTACCGGAGTCTTCACTTGATTCTGGATGTTCCTATCTTCCTTTCCAACGGAAAGAAATATATGAAGGTGGAGGTTCAGTTCCGCACGATTGCCATGGATTTCTGGGCAAGCCTTGAGCACAAATTAAAATACAAAAGGGATGTGGAAAATACCACGGAGATTGTAGAACAGCTCAAAAAATGCGCGGATTCTATTGAAGACTTGGATTATCAGATGCAGAAGATACGGGATCAGATTGACCTTTCCCATGAATAATTGCTGTATGGCCAATGTTTGCTAAAGCGGCGCCGGTGTTGACGCTTCATTTACTGCGAACACCGGCGCCGCTGCGCCTTTATCCTTTTAAATACTCATCCACCAAGGCCGCGGCATCTTCTACACACTGGATACAGCATGGAAGGGGCTGCGGGCCGTCCATGTTCTTAAGATCACGGCAATAAATAGAGCCGTTCTTCTCGCGATATTTTGCTGCTGCCTCACGAAACTTTGCGTAGGTGTCCATCTTCGTTTTCCGTGGATTCTCCATATCTCCCGCACTGTTGGCAAGGCTGATGGTCAGGAACATTCCTGTGACCGCCCCGCAGGTGTCCCGCAGACCACCCATGCCAAGACCGAAGCCCTCCGTCAGTCTGAATACATCCTCCTCTTTAACACCCAACTCCTCACAATAAGCGCAGACCACCGCCTGACAGCAATTATAGCCTTTATTAAATTTCTCGACTGCAACTTCCTTATTTGCTTTCATTATAATCCTTCCTCTTTTTGAAACTAAATAGATTACCGGGCTTCGCGCACACTCTTAAGATTCTCAAGCCAGCTCGTCTGGCAGGCGTCGCTTGGCATCCTTAAATCCCCTCTCGGAGACAGCGCAACCGTCCCCACCTTAGGCCCGTCCGGCAGGCAGGATCGCTTGAACTGCTGTGTAAAGAATCTTCTTAAGAACGTCTCAAGCCATCGGTAAATCGTATCTTCGTCATATTCGCCCTCAAAAGCATACCTTGCCAGCCGGTAGATCTTGGCAGGCTCGTACCCGAACCTTAACAGATAATACAAGAAGAAATCATGCAGCTCGTAAGGTCCCACCAGATCCTCCGTCTTCTGGGCAATCTCCCCGTCCTTTGGCGGGAGCAGCTCAGGGCTGACCGGAGTATCCAGCACATCATAGAGCACCTCCTTCAACTCCTCATCCCGGCAGGTATCCGCATAGTAATGCACCAGATGGCGAACCAGGGTCTTAGGCACAGATGCATTTACCCCATACATAGACATATGGTCACCATTGTAGGTTGCCCAACCCAAAGCCAGCTCAGACATATCTCCGGTTCCGATTACAATACCGCCGGTCTGGTTTGCAACGTCCATCAACACCTGGGTGCGCTCTCTTGCCTGTGCATTCTCAAAAGTAACGCTATGATCCTCTGGATCGTGTCCGATATCCGCAAAATGCTGACTCACCGACCTGCCAATAGGAATCTCCCTAAGCGTTGCCCCAAGCTTAACAGACATCTTACAGGCATTCCTGTAAGTCCGGTCTGTGGTTCCGAAGCAAGGCATGGTCACAGCCGTGATTCCCTCACGGTTAAGCCCAAGCATGTCAAATGCCTTCGCAGCCACCAGAAGGGCCAGTGTGGAGTCCAAGCCTCCCGAAATCCCCACGACAGCGTTCCTGGCATGTGCATGGCTCATGCGCTTCTTAAGACCCATTGCCTGAATCATAAGAATCTCCTCACAGCGTCTTGCCCTCTCCTGCCCGTCCGCAGGGACAAATGGTCTGGAGGAAATACTCCTGGTAAGGCTTGTCTTTTCTTCCAGAATGTCAAACGGAATTCGCATTAACCGAGGCTCTCCTGCCCCCTGGAATGTGGTATTCTTTCTTCTCTCACTCAGAAGACGTTTCCAGTCAATCTCCGAGTAAATCACGCCATTTACAAAACGGGTACTCTCCTTTAGAAGCGTTCCATTCTCCGCAATCAGATTATGTCCGCCAAACACCAAATCAGTCGTTGATTCCCCCTCTCCTGCATTGGCATAAACATAGCCGCAGATGAGACGTGCCGACTGCCCTTCGATTAAGCTTCTTCGATAAGAATCCTTCCCAATCGTCTCGTCGCTTGCCGAACAGTTGACGATTACCACCGCGCCTTCCCTGGCAGCCTCCATGCTTGGCGGAACCGCTGACCATGCATCCTCGCAGATCTCCGCTGAAACCACCAGAGACTCTATGGAGGACGCTGTAAACAAAAGCTGCGGGCCAAAGGGAATCATCTCACCGTCAAACAGAATCTCCCTGGCAGCCTTTGGTCCCTGGCAGAACTGGCGCATCTCATAGAATTCCCCGTAATTCGGCAGAAATGTCTTGGTCGTAAGCCCCAGAAGCCTTCCCCTATTCAGCGCCGCCGCCACATTATACAATTCGCCGCCCACAGTAATCGGAACGCCCACAAAAACCAGGGCATCCTTATCAGCCGTATGCTCTGCAATCCTGTGAAGCGCAAGCCTCGCATCCTTGAGCAGCACATCCTGCGCGAAAAGATCGCCGCAGGTATATCCCGTCACGCAAAGCTCAGGAAATACCACAAGCTTCGCACCTGCAGCCACAGCCTCATCAATCAGACCGCATATCTTCCCTGTGTTGTAAGCCACATCCGCAACCCGAATATCCGGCGTCGCCGCCGCCACCTTCAAAAAACCATCCTTCATCTTGCCGGTTCACTCCTTAATTATTTACTGCGTTTGATAATCTCCTTAAGCTCCTCCACCGTATATTGATACGCCGTATTACAGAAATGGCACTTCACCTCAATGTCTTCGCCATCCTCGATCATAGCCTGAAGCTCTTTCCTTCCAATGCTCACAACCGCCTTCTCTACTCTGTCCTTAGAGCAATTACAATGGAACCGGGTTGGCATTGTATCTGTAATCTCAAGCCCTAACCCGTCAAACAAAATCTCTAAAAGCTCTTCCGGCGTATGTCCCTGATTTAAAATTGAAGTTACGGACGGAACCTTCTTTAAGTTCTCCTCCACCTTGCAAATGGTCTCCTCTTTCGCAAACGGCATCATCTGTATAATAAATCCACCGGCACAGCGCACCGTGTTATCCTTCTCCATCAGGACTCCAAGTCCAACCGACGAGGGAACCTGCTCTGAATTGGCAAAATAATAGGTCAGATCCTCTGCAATCTCACTGGATACCAGAATGGTCTGCCCCGAATAAGGTTCTTTTAATCCCATATCCTTAATTACCTTAAGAAGCCCGATTCCCACAGCCCCGCCTACATCCAGCTTCCCGTTCTTCGGTGGAAGCATCACGTCAGGATTCCCCGCATATCCCTTCACATTACCGCGGCTGTCCGCTGTAACCGTAAGCCCTTCAATCGGCCCGTCCCCACGTATCTGAAGGGTCAGCATATCCGTATCATTCTTCATCATGCTTCCCATCATCGCCCCTGCACTGAGAAGCCTCCCCAGGGCAGCCGTGGCCACGGGGCTGGTGTTGTGGCGCGCTCTCGCCGTCTCCACCATCTGCCTCGTGGTTGCCGCAAAGGCACGGATCTGGCGTTCTGCGGCTGTTGCTCTCACTATATAATCTTCCATCCTTCTTTTCTCTGCCTCTTTTCCTGTTCTTCGCTTTTCTGAATTTCTAAAAGGTGCTAAACCCATCCTACTTCCCGTACTCCTGCGCAATCACGCATACGCGCCCGCTGGTATACATCGGCGCCTTCTTCGTATATGCGTCGTAAGCCGCAACATAGCGAAGCCCTGCCTTCTCGATTAATGTCTTAATCTTCTCCAGTGTGTATGCCTTCTGCTGATGAACCTCCTGATATTTACGATAAAGCTCTGGGTTCTCCTGGCTCTGGACGAACAGCGTAAGCTGGTACTCATTTATCTTATCCTCAGCCCTGTAATAATTCTCCCAGATAAAACTGCACTCCTTACGTTCTTCCGCGATTACCCTGTCCCCCAATATCTCCCGATACTTATATTCTGTGTTAAAATCAAAGATAAATATACCCTGGGGATCCAGATAATTATTCACCAGCTTGAACACTTCCGTTAATTCCCTGTCGTCTTTTATATAATTGACCGAATCGCAGACGCTTACCACAGCCTTGACCGTTCCGTACAATTCAAACGCCTGCATATCTTGAAGAAGATACAGGATGTCGTGGCCGCTTTTAATCCGTTTCTCCATGGCAAGTTCAAGCATGGACTCAGAGTTGTCCACACCGATCATGTCATACCCTTTTTTTGCCAGTAATTCTGTCATGATGCCTGTCCCACAGCCAAGCTCTAAAACCAGGCCGTCGAAGATGTCGTATTCTTTCAATATATCATGAAGATAATCTGCCCACTGTTCGTAAGGTACATTATCCATAAATGTATCATATACCTCAGCAAAACTCGTATATGCCTCCATCTTACTCTCCTTCGCCATTAGTATTCTAAAATAATACACGCATCAGCGTGTTTTTCATTATAACATGGCTTGGAGGGTTTTTCAATAATGGAAAGGGATTAGACCGCTAAAGCCTGCATGTTTTTCCCTGAGTCTCCAATAGAGGTATCAATTCATCCAAGAAGTTTACCTTTACCATACTTTCCATCTTTAAACTCAAAAAAGAATTCTGAATACTGACTTGACTCAAATATCTGAAGCAATTCACGCATATTCCAAATCAAATTTGCTTTATCAATATCCTTCCGATTCAACCAATAGGTACGGCCCTCCTTTGATGATTTTAATTCACCACTGAATTTGTTTGTTTTATAGAGTAATACAATATACCTGGTACCATCTTCCTGTATCCAATCTTTAAATCCACATGGCTGAGGTTCGTATATTTTTAGACCTGTTTCCTCTTTTATCTCTCTGATTACAGAGTCTCTTAGGCTCTCACCTTGTTCCACATGGCCGCCTGGGAACAATAGTCCTCCTGTATATCCCGTACCCTTTTTCTCTTGCACTAGAATTCTATTTTCATCATAAACCAAACACATATTAGTCAACTCAACTTCTGTTTTTCTTGGCATAAATTATCCCTCACATATAACCGCTTTTTAGCTATCACCTTGCCAAAAACGGATATCTTTGTAATTGATAGACCAGCACATCCTTCTCTCTGCTTTCTTCTTCTCCCTCAAGCCACCGCATTATCGGGAAATGCCAGTTTACACTCTGATTCGCTGTGAGCAGAGATACTCCATTATCATGATCTGTCGTCTTTACTTCTTCTGTCTCTTTCATCACACATCGCCTTCTGCGACAGCTTCTTAATAAATAAGGCTGTTGCCTCAAGCCAAATACTTAAGTGCGACAGCCCCATTATCAATTCAGATTAAAATCTCTCCCTGTGAACCTTCTCCATCGGAAGCTCATCCAGAGAATACGCAGCCGGATGGTCGTTTGTCATTCCCAATGACAGAACCGCCTCCACACCATACTTGTCCGGAATTCCAAGCAAATCCCTGATGAACACCTCCGTCGTCCTTCCGTCCGAAGCCTCCCGAAGCCTTCCCTGAACCCAGCAGCTTCCAACGCCAAGGCAGTCCGCCATCAGATGCATATTCGTCATGGCAGCCGAACAATCCTCTGTCCATACATCCGTCCTCTCCGTGTCGCCCACGACAACGATTGCACAGTCCGCATGCTCAAGCATAGCGGCGCCTGCCGCCCTGCTCTTTGTCAACTTCGCCAGGACCTCCTTGTCACGGACCACGATAAACTCCCATGGTTTTAAGTTCTTACCAGACGCAGACAAAAGCCCTGCCTTCAAAATCTGCTCAACCTTATCCTCCGGAACGGCTTCTCCCGTATAGGTTCTTACACTCCTGCGGCTTCTCATTACTTCCAATAAATCCATCTCTAAACACCTCTTTTTAAATTTTAAATATTCTTTTCCTTAGTATACACCAATCCTGATATCAAATTCAACTCTTTCTTACAGTATACCAGTACACTAGTACCCTCTCTCCTTAAGCCCGTTCACCAGCCCTACATAGAACTCCCTCACATCAAAATCCCTGATATTCTCCCGGTTCAAATCAATCATATCCCCATGGGAAATCCCCCGCTTCCCACTCGTGGTAAGGAAGGTATAGTCCTCCCCCCATGGAAACGAGCCTTCTGCCACCAGCCCGTCGTTGGCCCCGTCAAAATACTTCACAAGCTGATGTGAAAAATTAAGGGGAAATCTTCCTCCCGACGCCACATTCAGCTTAGAACCTACGCTCTGGTAATAAATCCCCTGCATATCCGGCACATTCTGGTTAAATCTCTTACATGCCGAAGCCGTAAGATCCGTAACCGCCGCAATAAAATCCGGATTCTCATCCCCCAGTTTTCTAAGGGCAGCGTTGTACCCCTCCGCCACCTTATCCTTTGCCGCCTGAGGAATCTTATCGAGAAGATAATCCGCAAAAATACATCCCCTGTGGGGCGTATTAATGGTGGTCAGGGACGCCACATATTCCGCCATCCCAAGACGGCTTATGGCATACCTGGAATCCAGCCCTCCCTTAGAATGGGCGATAATATTTACCTTCTGGCATCCGGTTTCGGCCACAACCTCCTTAATCCGGCAGGCAAGTTCACCTCCGCTGTCCGCGACAGATGCCGCAGACTGATGATTTCCATAGAAAATCTTCGCCCCATGAACCTCTAACTCCTTGGGAATCCGCCCCCAATAGTTAAAATATTTAAAATCCCGAAAGAACACTCCATGCACCATCAGAATCGGATACCTGGTCTGGCACAGCCTCTCATCCTTTCGTTCCTGCGCCTGCATCATCTTCCCACTCTCAAACTCCCATTCCTCCATAGCCATGCGGATAATCTTCACCAGCACCACCAGATGGACAACCGGTATCCATCCGCACAGAAGCCCAATGATCCTCCATTTCACTCCAATCTGTGACGACGTAAGATACACTCGGAGGATTCCGCACCAGAACACTGAAGCCTCCACAAGCATGGCACAGGCAAGGTCTGCAAACCATATCCATTTATCCATCGGAAACGATACAGGCAGCATAATCACCAGCCCTGCCGCTGACATAGTCACTGACAACAGAAAATAGAGCAGAAGCTCGCAGCCGTCCGCACAGATACGAAGCCTTCTCACAGGAAGCCTCCGATTTGAAAATGCCGGAACAATATTGAGAAATATCACTCCCAACACAAAAAGGAGTATAAAAAGAATACCCCCTTTTTCCGGTATAACCTGATAATGATACAGAAACGGTATATTAGCCGCCGCACACAGAAAAAACGCGCAGCCTGCTCGTCGTATGTATTTCATTAGTCCACCATCCCAAGCCTTGGATAATACTGGAACACCGCTTTCGCCAGAATATGATCCTTCTCCACAAATTGATTCTCCCAGTATCGGGAATCATGGGAATGATTCCGGTTATCTCCCATCACAAAATAAGAATCCTCTGGAACCTTATATGGACCAAAACTTCCCTTTGGCGCCTCCTTCAGATAAACCTCCTCAAGAGGCGTATCAGAGCCGTCAATATAGACTCGTCCATCCACAATCTGAATCGTCTCATTCGGCAAACCAATTACCCTCTTTATGAAAACCTGGGACTCATCATCCGGAAACCGGAATATAATAATATCCTCCCGCTTCGGCTCTTGAAACAGATACGCCAGACGCGCGCCGATAATCCGGTCCCCTGGAAGAATGGTATCCTCCATAGAGCCGGAGGGAATCGTGGCGTTCACAATCAAAACCTTACTGAAAAACAATGCAAGCAGAACCGGTATCACAATCAAATCAAAACATTCTTTGACGAACTTTTTTACTTTCGTATTCTTAATATCCAAATTCTCCGTCGATTGATTCATCATTCTCCACCCAATCACTCACAAGAATCATACGGTATGTCTCCTTCGTATCACGGATATAGACCTTCTTAATCCCTGCGTTAATAATCAGCCGTTTACACATAGAACAGCTATTCGCATTCTTTATATAGTCTCCTGTATCCACCTCAATTCCAATCAGATACATAGAACTGCCGAGCATCTTGTCCCTGGACGCACTGATGATAGCATTGGCCTCGGCGTGGACACTCCGGCAAAGCTCATAGCGCTCTCCCCTGGGCACCCCCATCTTTTTGCGGATGCACTCTCCGATATCCGTACAGTTCTTCCTTCCCCGCGGCGCCCCCACATATCCTGTTGAAATAACCTCGTCATTTTTTACGATTACCGCGCCATAATGCCTGCGAAGACACGTACATCTCTGCGACACCATCTCCGCAAGATCCAGGTAATAATTTGTCTTATCTCTGCGCTCCATTTGTTCCTCCCGCTTCTAAATGGTTTCTTTCTCCTTATTATCCTCTATCTTTGGAAAAATATCAACCTGTTTCTGCCTCAACCTCCACAATTCTGCAATATCTCCTCAAAGGATACTCACCGTCATGCGCCCCTCCTGCCGCCATTGCCGACATGCCGCCAGCGCCCGTAATCCGGACGACTCCGGCTTTTAGAAGCTGCTTTCCCAGATAAATACGGTCTTTTTCATGACAAAGAAGCCCTGCTGTCTGGAGATAACCTCTATATGGCTTCAAGGCTTTTAAAATCTTTGTTCGGGGCAGCGGCTTTACCCAACAGTTCCGAAACATATGGGATGCTTCCAAAACATGGTCGTCCGCTAACGTGACGCTTGCCCCTTTCCCGCGAAGCAGCTCTCTTTTGGAGGTCAGATTTTCCAGCTCGTCATTATAAAGAGCAATCCCCACTTTTCCCCTGATTTCTAAAGAAAGTTCGGGATATTTCAGACTTTCTTCTTCCAGCAAAGTAAGAAAACGCTTCCCTAACGCTCTCACCACGGCCATATCCTCTGTATCCACAAAAATCCCCTGGCACGAGCTGCATAGAAGCTGATTCGTTGCACAGATATGCCCTGCCAGTTTCCGCAATTCTTCCTCTTTAACATTCTGTACCGCATATGCAAAGCTCAGTTTGTGTCCCCAACTTATGATTCGAGTCCCTAAATCAGCCATTTCCCTTACTGCCCTAACCGCCTCATCCCCTCCCCAAACCACAATGGCATCCGCTATTTGTCCAAGGCTTTGCATCAGTTTTTTATTTGTTGAAGGAACATCTAAAACGATAATATGGCGGCTAAGACCTGGCTTAAGCCTCACCAACTCCTTTAGCAAAAATACTGACAATCCATCGTCCCCAGACGGAAGCTTCAAGATATTAATATTTCCTGTAAGAAGCCCTTCTACCACACTATAAAAAGGCAGCCCTTGCGCATTTCCCGCGGCAATATGAAACAATATCCCCAAAGGCATGTAATATCGCTTCCCGCCTCCCGCGCCGCCAGTGAGCCCGCCAAGCTCTGTCTGATATTTGTACTCCAGATTTTTACGGTCAAATAGCGCTGCCGCCTCTTGAAGCTGCTGTTCTGTAACCCTTCCCTGCTTCTTGAGCGTATACAATAGCTCGTCATACGCCCCCTTCCTAATCCTGTCTGAAAGGCTTGCGCACGCCTCAATCACTTCCTGTGCAGTAATCTCCCTGCTGTCAATGGTCTTTATACAGTAATCCGATAAATCCCTTGCTACGGCTTCTAATTTCACATCCGGCAGAAGCTCTCCGTCAAACAGAATCATAAATCCCTCCACATCTTTCCTGCTGCCGCAGCGCAGGTGGTAATGCCCTTGACGCCAACACGCCCCAGAATTTCCAAATAAGGTGTCTGAATACCGCAGCCGCACCTTGCCCCATCGTGTAAGACCCCCAAATCATCCGTCACCACACTTAGGACCGGCATACTGTTCAGAATAGGCGTCACCAGATTCACCAGTCCTGCTGTGCCGTTTGGCACAGGCTCGTATGTCTCCACATCCCGTATGATTACTCTTGCATAAACCGGCACATGAAAATGATGGTTCGGGCAGGAGAAGTACACCACGGGATGCTCGACAGCCCCGAAAAATTCCAGACAATTTTCTTCCCGTATCCCTAAGACCTCATAGACCAGCTTATACATCTCCTTTTTATCCACCTGCACAGAAGCATGCTGCTTCCAGCCGCCGCCTAAAGCAATCAGAGAACCTTTCGGAAGGGTGAGCTTAATCCCTTCCTCCTGCATCCCCTTCAAGAGCTTCCATGCATGAAAAGGAAAACCCAGGATTCTGACCGGAAACCTCTGGCGACTTAAGTCGATTAACCGTTGGCGGATATCATCAAGCCCCAGGGTATATACTCCATTCTTACCTGGGATATACTGAACCTTATTTCCCACATCGCCCGTCCTGTCAGATAAACGTGCTGCGTCCATCAAGGTATATCTAAGGGCATAAGTTCTCGATAATGCCGGCGTAAACCATGTCTGCCCGTATGCAGTCTTCATAATCGCCATATCCTCATGCCGGCTATACTCATATCCCAACACCACATAATGACTGGGCACAAAAGAAAACAGCCCATGCCTTCTTCCCAGGGCAAACATCATCCCCAGTCCCGACCACAGGCTTTTCAAATCAAATCCTATTACACTCTTATTGCCGCTGGTGCCGGAGGAAGCCGCCTTAACTCTAAGCCTTCTCTCCGGTACAGAAAACATCTGATGCCGCTTAAGATATAATGTTGGAAGAAAAGGTAACTCCTCAGGTGATTCCAGGCGCAAAAGCCTTTCCTCCGTAAATCCCTTCATCATTAACAGTCTGCGGTATTCCTCGCAATGCTCAAATTGAAACAACGCATTATTAATTAATTTTCGCATAAAGAGGGCATCCGAGCCTTGAATATCATAGGGATCCCTTTTCCAAAATAAATTCTCCATCTAATCCTCTGTTTTTAAGAAATATCCCATATTTATGCGGACTTCCTTGCGTTCTTTGTCATTATTGGAGTAGCAGCAGCTATCAAATCCAATCAGCTCGAAGCCTTCCTTCTCGTAGAAGCCAATCGCCGCCGTGTTACAGGACTGGGTTTCCAAAATAACCGCCCTGCGCTTCTCACGAACCGCCTGGGCTTTCGCAGTCTCCATAAGACGATGGCCGATTCCCTGCCTTCTGAGCTTCTCATGAACCCACAATTCTGTCACCATCAGCCGGTTACTCCACTCCTCCGGACAGGTTTCGATACAGGCAAGCATTTGGGGACGTCCATCCTTTTCCCCGACAATCCCCCAGGCACAAGCCTTCTCCCAATGAGGCTGATATAGCTTATCCGGAAAATCGTATTCCTCCGGATCATGTGATACAGGCGCATCAAAACGCTGTTTTGGCATATTGACACGGAACCCGCCTGCATCCCTTTCTATCTGCACATCATAATATTCCTCTGTTGTATACCTCATTGGTATCACAGTCCCTTCCCATTCTTCTTTGGGAAGGGAGATGATTTTTAAATTGTCCTCCATCTATTTCATCCTCTCTATGTGCAAAAACATATTTTATTTAAAATCCGCCAGCATTATATGCACGTGTAATTACATAAGACGGCTCATAATATGCACTACAATTATAATTATCAATCGTTTTGCAAATTTCATCGTTATATACCCGAAGCATTCCTTCCACATAATCCTCCTTTGGCCGTAATGTATCAAGTATCAAACGCATATAAACCTTTCCCATCTGAGTAGCTGTTGGTATCTCATCTACCAGTTCTGGATCAACCGCTGTAATATCAAAATCACCTTTTTCTAAATGATATTCATCTATCCATTCATCTTCTATTTTTAAGGCATTTTCACAGTGCAGTACATTCGCAAGACTTATCAGCCGCACCCATTCGTCCTTTGCTATTTTAATTAGCAACCCCCATTTCAAATGGGGGTCTAACTTTAACCCCTCCGGGGTATTT
>CAJUBG010000036.1 GCA_910584575.1 uncultured Dorea sp. | reverse complement strand
TAGGCTGCTTTAGCAGCACATCGAACCTACCGGCTTTAGCCGGTAGTGGTTCAGTGCCGAAAGACCCTGTAGAGTTGATTGACTTGGAGGGTAAGTTGAAGTTGGAATATTATAAGCTGCAAAAGACATTTCAAGGTGAAATTGCTTTGGACGAAGTAAAGACCGTATATGTTCCGGCGAAGCATAAAGGCGTTAAGGGGATGGATGAAAAAACACCTTTGGATGAGGTGATTGCGAAGATTAATGAGAAATTTAAGGGCAATTTTACAGAGGGAGATAAAGTGATTCTGTCATCATTAAGGGATAAACTGCTTTCTGATAAGAAGTTGAAAAAGATGGCGCAATCTTCTGATCCGCAGATATTTGTTGAAAGTATTTTCCCTAAAGCATTTGGCACGGCGGCGCAGGATGGGTATATAGAAGCGCAGGAGTCGTATCAGAGTTTGTTTGAGGATACGGCTAAATATAATGCGATTATGAGTGCACTGGCAGAGGTTGTGTATCGAGAGATGAGGAAGAAGGATATAAAAGCTTTGGATGAGTCTGGTGCTTATACATATGAGATGCCACATAAATTGTCTATGGTTGCGGAAGAACCGGCACCATATGGGGATAGAAAAAAACATAAATAGTGTAATTTGGGATGAGGAAAATGCTATGGTAATGAAATACATTTTGATAAGAAAAAATGTAAAAGAAAATACAATGTATTTAAGCAGTGTATTTCTCTCTGAATTGGGAGATATATTTAGTAATTTATCAAAAGATACTTTTGAACTTGATTTAGAAGGAAATACATATACTCTGAATTATAGGTTTTCAAATAAAAAGAATGATGTTTATCATTTATATATTGAATTTCAGACATCGCCAGCTAAGGAAGCAGAAGTTCTAAATGAAATAAACAAAAAACTGAATGGACCGGATATAAAGAAGAAGTTTAATCTGATAGTAGCCTACGATGAAGTATCTGAGTTTTATTGTGGGAAAATAAGTCAGAAGTTTGGAAAAAGTGAAAGGCTTTTGAGAGAACTGATATTTCTCATTATGATAAAAACTTTTGGTGCAGAGTGGGGAAAAAAGACTATCGCGAAGGAGATGCTGGACAATGTTAAGGCAAGCGCAGGAGGATTAAACGAAGCACAGATTGTCGAAACTGTTTTATATGAGATGACAATAGCCCAGTTAGAGGATTATCTTTTTAAACCATATAGCGGATTGGAGAAAAACCCTGAATTGGAAGAAGAATTCAATAAAGTGGATATCAACGAGCTGTCAGAGATAGAGAAAGCTAATTGGTTGAAAATTATGCAGAAAAGGTCATTATGGGATGATTATTTTGTAGACTATGGTTTAGATGTGGAAAATATGCAGCAGGATTTGGAGATTATTCGTAAATATAGGAACAAAGTAGCACATAACAAGAAATTCTCCAAGGAAGATTATGACTATAGTAGAAAAATTTTGAATAGATTTAACAAGACATTGTCATCTGCAATTAATGATATAGAGGAACGTGACTTTGCTCAGACAGATTGGCGTGTATCATATAAAAATACTGTAAATATGATATCAAGCATGATGAGCGTAATTAGCGAAGAAATGCAGGAAAGCCTTAATGAATTTTCAAAAAGTATGACTGGGTGTATGGAAGAAATGATAAAAAGCGTGAATGATTCTTTAAAACAAATGATTCCTATGTCTACACAGAATATTATTAAGCAGATACAGGAAAGCAATGAGGTGATGACCAGACAGCTTAGTCAAAGTTTCAGACATATCACACAGCAGAGTATACCACAACGGGTAGAGAAAAGTGATAATTAAGGAATATATGACGAGAGAAAAGAGGAATGATAATTAGAATATAAAGTTTTAGGGCTTGCCAAGTAAAGTAGATATAACGCCAATATATTTGGATGTTTTGTTAAGTAAATCTTGATATTCAGGTATCCATGATATCAGGTCAAGGAGAATGATATAGACTGAGAAAGATTTTCTATAAAAAAGATAATGTAAGAAAAAGCGAGTTAACAAGAGAAAGACAAATGTTATTATGGGTGTAGGAGATGATACTAATGGATGTCAATGAAGTATTTATTACTTGTGCTGACTTATGGGCAAAAGATGGGATTGATGATCGTATAAATAATGCTATTGATCAGTTTGAAGAGTGGATAAAGAATTTTGAGAAAGATGAAAAAGAACTTTTGGCAAAATTATTACCCAAATTTAATTATTATTCTAAGAGTTATATAGAAAAGATTATTGGAAGTTTGAACACAGAATCAATAAAAAAATGTGGTATATCAAATGTAGATAGCGTTATAAGTGTTGTTAGAAAAGTGGACGGAAGATATAATAGCTCATATGATTATTGGATTATACATCGGTTGGTGAGTGGATTAAGCAAAGAGATTTACTATGATGCTTTAGATGGTATTATAGAGTCGGAATGGAATAAAATTAAAAAAGTTGTGTATGTGGATGATTGTAGTGGAACAGGGACACAGTTTGTAAAATTTATGGGGCGACAGAAAAAATCTTTTTTGAATAAACAAGTTGTTTTAATCGCTATTGAGGTAGTAGAGGAGGCTGAAATATACATAAAAAATGAATTAGCAAAAAAGGGTATACGTATAGAAATAATAGCTCACAATACGAAAGAGAAAGCTTTAAAAAATATGTTGGTAGAGGAGAAAAAAATATTATATAATATGTCTCAAAGGCAAGGAATATCACAAGAATATATTTGGGGATTTAAAGACGCTGAAGCGCTTATGTCGTTTTACAATAATACACCTAATGATACCTTAGGACTATTTTGGTATCCATCAGAAGGAAATAAACCTATCTTTCCAAGAAGCCTTGAAGAAGAAGCAGGATGGAAACTGAAAAAAAGTAAAGAGAAAAGAAGAAGGCAACAATATGAAGCAAAATGTTTGTGATAGTGAAATAAAATATCAAGAATTTTTAATATTGGCATATTTCAGAGCTAATTATAAAAAATATGAATTTGTTGGTGTAACTCAAATGATGGGGATGACCTATGTTGAGATGCAAAAATCTATTGAACACATGTTGGAATTGAAATACCTCGTATGTGTAAACAATAATATTGTTATATCAAAAGAAGGAGAGAAAGTTTTAGAGGAAAAAGGGTTAAGTAACTTCTTTTGTAATCACAAAAAAGAACTTGTTGAAAAAAAACAGTTGGGTATTGATGAACCATATATTCCAATTAAGTTTAAAATGTAGTATACTTAATAGAGGCTATATTTGTTAGAACAAGAAAATCAAGTTGATTTTCATAAAAGTAAAGTTTCATACAATTCTTATCAGGAAAAGGATGATGCTCTTTTCCTGATAGTAATGTTATGTTCGCAGTTGGGCTGCTCTCATAACATTACTATCATTACAAATTATTGCTTGACAATAATTTGTAATGATAATTTTCAATTAGTTAATCCGAAAAAATTTTTCATGTAGTTAATGTAGCAGATATAGCCTCGCCGAAAGGTGAAAATATGAGTTATGTTCAAAAATTAATTGATAAAATGAATGAGCAGGGAGAGGATAAAGAGTATATTGAATTGTGCGCTGCTTACGCACAGAAATTATGTGATAATAATGTGCCTGTGGTTTTTGATTTTAAACATTTATCATTACTTCTGGGATATGAGTCAGCGGAAATTGCGTTTTATTTATTTGCTTCAGAAGAATTGTTTTATACGCAAATCCAAATACCAAAGAAGAATGGTAGCTTTCGAAATATTGAAATTCCGAGTGACAGATTAAAAAGTATTCAGCGTTGGATTTTGAGAAATATTTTGAATGGTATAGAGGTACATGAATCTTGTTATGGATTTAAAAAGGGGAAATCAATATATGATAATGCCGTGTTGCATGTGGGTAAAGAATGTGTGTTGAATATGGATTTAAAAGATTTTTTCCCGTCGATTAGTCAAAAAGATGTTTTTAATATATTTTATAAAAAAGGTTATACAAAAAAAGTATCGTACTATTTTGCTAAAATATTGACTAAAGATGGGGTGTTACCGCAAGGATCTCCAGCCAGCCCAATGATTTCAAATATTGTTGCGAAGCACTTAGATATAAGGTTAAATGAATTGGCGAAATGTTATAACGCAGTATATTCAAGGTATGCAGATGATATTACATTCTCGGGCGCGTACAACATTAGAAACATGATTCCAATTGTTACGAAAATCATTGAGGAAGAAAACTTTCAGGTTAATGTGAAAAAAACAAGATATGCATATTATTATCAAAGGCAAGAAGTTACAGGACTCATTGTAAATAAAAAGGTAAGTGTTCCAAAGAAATATCTTAGAGAAATATACAAGGAGATATATTATTGTCAAAAGTATGGCGTATCATCACACCTTGTTAAAACTGATAATCATAAAAGTTTTTATAAAGAATATATGTATGGGAAAGCATATTTTGTAAATATGATCGATAAAGAAAAAGGACAAAAAATTCTAAGTGATTTAGATTCTATTATGTGGGAATATTAGGATGAATAAAAGAAATTTTTATATATACCAAGAAGATTTAATTAGATATGAGGTTACTCAAAAACCCTTGACTATTTCTCAATTGGTGGAGGATTTAAATAAAAAGTATGGTCAAGAGAATATGAAAAAACTAAGAACTGATATAATAACCAATTATTTAAATGTTATGGGATACTTAGTTGTGGACAATAAAAATAGAAAAAGACCAACACAGAAGGGAAGATTGTTGGGTATAGAGGTTGGTTGCATTACTGATAAGGAAGGAAAAGAGTATGAAGTGAATTTGTATAATGAAAGAGCACAAAAGTATATATTGGATAATTTATATGATATGATAGTCTACTAGTGTGTAAAGTTTCATGGCTACAAATTGGCTACAAAAATTTTGAAAATACAGAGAAAATCAATACGTTCAGGAAATATGATGACAGAAAACCCTGAAAATACGCCATTTGCCAAACAAAGTTCTCTCAACCTAATCCGTGAGGATGAACGTACAGTAGGTTCTGGTAGGGTTGCTACTATCGTTGAGTAATTAATAATATAGAATCAGACAACAAAATAAGTACCGCAATTCTTTGAGAAATCAAGGGATTGCGGTTTTTTAATATTTCCATTTTAATATCTCCAAAAGATTTTGTATTGGTAAATAAAGAGAGAAGTGTTATAATTAAACAGGAGGTAATAAAACATGGATTTCGTAAAATTAACACATGACAATATCGAACAAGAGCACATCTGCTGTGCCATTTCCAACAATAAAGACATCCAGGTGATATCAAAAAAGAACTGGCTAAAGGAACGATTAGACGAAGGGCTTGTATTCTTGAAAGGCAATGTCCGTGGGAAATGCTTTATTGAATATCTGCCCGCCGAATATGCCTGGGCGCCAATAGAAGCAAAAAATTATATGTATATTGACTGTCTATGGGTATCCGGCCAGTTTAAAGGACATGGATACTCCACCCAGTTATTGGATCAGTGCATCGCAGACAGCAAAGAAAAAGGAAAAAAAGGACTTGTTATCCTATCCTCAAAAAAGAAAAAAGGATTTCTCTCTGACCCTAAATACATGACATATAAAGGATTTGAAACCGTGGATACGGCAGAGCCATATTTTGACTTAATGTATCAGCCTTTTGATGAAAATGCAGAAAAACCTCGTTTCAAGAATACCGTACATGAACATGGGAATCTGCCGAAAGGGTTTGTATTATATTATACAAGCCAATGCCCTTTTACAGCCAAGTATGTCCCGCTGCTTGAAAACATGGCAAATGCAAGAAACGCCGTTTTTCAGGCGATTCACCTCCAGACCAGGGAAAGTGCGCAAAATGCACCTACGCCTTTTACAACCTTCACGCTTTTCTATGATGGCCAGTTTATAACACATGAGATACTGTCAGAGAAGAAGTTTGAAAAAATCCTTGCAAGTAAAGGATTGTAAAATTTAAGCCCGTCACACCGGCGGGCTCAATATCTATCATACTACTTGTGAATCTCGATACCATTTACCTCCAGATGGTCGTCAATCGCAATAACCAGACAGCGTCTCCCGTCGATTTCCCGTGTCTCCACCAAATCAGACCTCTCCGGCTTCACCTTCACAATCACATCAGGCGTTTCAATCTGGAATGTCTTGACGCTTGCGATATTAGAAGCAAGCAGCGTATTCCTCTCCCCCACAGCTTCCTCAAATTCTTCGTCGAAGGATTCCAGTTTTTCCTCAGGAACACCGCTTTTCGCAAGAAGCCGGCGGACATCCGGTTTGGAAAGCTTAAGGGGCTCTGGCTCCTCCTTTGTTTCCTCCAGCATTTCATTCAGATTGTCGTGTATATTCCTAACGACCTCGTAATCACATTCATCCCCAAGGGTATCGCTGATCATCGTCTGGAACGTCGTCTTCTGGTCGCCGGCAGTCAGCGGAATCGTGCTGCCGAGGACGTTTGCAATAAACTCCGGCTGAATATCCTCTGGTTTCTTGGTGTAATACAAAATACTATGGATATCGCTTGAACGGTCCTGGAATGCGGGAAACAAAAAGCCCTTTGCCGGCGCCTCAACAATCCAGTCGCGGATTCGGTCTTCGATATGGTTAGTTTCCGCATTATATGTAAGCCCCGCTTTCGTAAGGTTTACAGGGCAAATACTGCACAGAATATGCTCATACACAGTATCCGAAGCGTCAAACATCTCCATGCCGTCAGAGGATTTACCCGGAACGTCGTACACGGCATGAATCAAAATGATATAGTAATTCTCGGCATAAATATAATTTTCAATCACTTTGTCGTAGAATTCTTCAATCAGGAGCTCATCCTCCAATTTACTGTCTCTGAGTTTAAGGAGAAATTCCTGGGCTCCGCCCTCAAGCTCTTGCTCAAGAGGGAAATCCATGTTAATCAAGTTCTTCCCAAGTGTGCCGGATAAGGTATGTTTGAAAATGTCAAAGTATTTAAAAGCCTCCTCCTCCGGCAAGGACAGGAAGGCTTTCTTGAGTTCAGTTTTCTTTTCCTTTTCGTGATCCACATAACAGCCGCAGATTCGTGTGATAGCACAGTTCTCCGGAGTAAATTGTTTGCGTATTTCAAGCACTTCTTTCTTATTCATATCTACACTTCCCTTTCTGAAACTTCTCCAATATTAGCATATTTGAGGCAGATTTACAAGAACTGTGTCAGCACATACAATATTAAGAACGAAAGAAAATGTAAGAACTGCACATTATTCTGAGATTTTTATATATTATTTTATAAAAGAGTAGGAGAAAAAGTATAAATGGAGGAAAAAAAGAAAGCATTAACAGGAAACTGTAATTTTGCCGGAATCAGGCCGGCTATGGCAGACCTGCCTTATCCGTCGATTCAGGTGTGGGGACGAAACCAGGCTTACGCCAACCTGCTGACCATTGATTACTGCGGGCAGACCTCGGAATTATCTGCGGTTACACAGTATATTAATAATGAAAACAGGCTTTCATATGAGAATTGTTCCGTGGCGAGGACACTGTTGAGTATTGCCATAGCGGAAATGATGCATTTGCAGAAATTAGGTGAAATGATTGTACTGCTTGGAGGAAATGTTAATTATACGGCAAAACACAGGAATGGGGCGAAACGAATGTGGACGCCGGAATACCTGACGATTCCGGAACATGCGGCGAAGATGATACAGGCAGATATCGCAGCGGAAAAGGATGCGATTGAGCAGTATCAGATGCATATCAAGATGATTCAGGATGACTGCGTGGACGCTGTGTTAGCAAGGATTATCAAGGATGAGGAATATCATATCATGCTGCTTCGGAATTTACTGGAAGAATTATAAAGGATTGGAAATAACCAGAGGGAACTGTCGGGAAATGTCGTTTAGGCTTCATTTCCCGACATCCACGCCACGGACGTTTATAAATATTTTACAGATTCAGCGCAAACGGTCCGGACAAGACCTCACGCGTTACATAGAGCGTCCGGTCCGGATGGGTCGCCAGTGTCCACTTCACCAGCATAATATGCAGATGTTCAATCTCGATACAGGTAACGCATCTGGGATGTACACAACTCCCTGTATTGCAGTAAGAAACAGCTTCATCCAGCATAGGTCTGTGAGTATGCCCTGTAATCAGAACACATCCGGTCTTACCTGCCCAGTCGGACAGGCTTCTCTCTACTTTCTTCTTTTTGGTATTATTTTTCGCGGCGCTGGTTGGATCAAGGAAGCCGGCTGATTCCAGCGGCTTCCATACATATCTGACCAGAAATCGTGATGTGCGCCACAAAACGCTGTTGAAGAAATCAGCCTGATGACCGTGGGTCAGATAGACCTCCTTTCGGCAGTTTGCATTTTTCAGAATCACACCGGCGTGAAAGGTCATATCCGGAAACAGAGCATCCTCCTGAGAGACGCTGCAAGGGTAAGAGGCACAGCGTTTACCGGTGAAGCGGGAATTACGTTTCACAATATCATGATTTCCGTACAACATAATCAGGCGGTGTTCCCGATAGAAGCGGGACAACAGCCAGAACACATTGTTATGGATTGATTTGATAACGTCAAAAGAACGATTCTCCCACAATTCGTCTCCGTCCCCCAGTTCAACATAGGTGAAGCCTCGGCTGTAATAATGCTTCAGAGCCGCAAAATACAAGTTTTGGTTCTTCAGAAAATTATCATTGTTGGTCCCGCAGCCCCTATGGCAATCGCTGAATAGAACGTAGCGGGAGGAAGATGTGAGGGGAAATACGGGCGCCTGTGCAAATGCAGCGTTAAGCCGGCGGTCAGCAGACATGCTTCCTTCTCCTTCTTCTCTTTTCCTTTTTGTGCCGGATGCGCATCATATGCCGGAATGCGAATGGCAGGTATTCATACAGGTACAGTAATTTGTCCATGGTGTAACAGAAATGTTTTGTAACGTGACAGTAAATTTTCAGGAAAATGCGGTTCTTCCACATTGCAAACGCCATTCGGAAGCTGTGCAGGCTTCTGGGTTGTCTGGTGTGAGGCCGTGAGAAGCTGAATAAAACCTGGTGGTTCCATATGCGGATATCCTCCTGAGAATAGCCGCAGTCAATCAAACCCTGCACAAATGCACTTTGCATTTCATAGGAAGGGAAGGTGATTTCTGTTTTCATAAGCAAATGGTCAGGCTTGGCATAGTCGCCCATCCGAAAACCGGTCAGCCACCAGTGGCGCTGCGCAATCCGGTACATCGGACTGGCCTCGTGATAAAGAGTGTATTCAAAAAACGGCAGGTCGCAGTCCGGTACGGTATGGAACATAGCGGAGGCCCGCTGGTTCCTGGAAATAAGGCCGTCTGCCCGATAGATTCCGATTTCAGCGCCTACATTAATGCCATATTGTCCTTTCCACAGCTCAATCATCCAGGTACAGCCCTCATAGTCAAAGTAAATAGGTTCACACTCGAACACCATGTTAAACAGGTCTGCGCTTTTGTCATAGAGCCAGCAGTAGCCAAAGTCTCTCTGCCAGGCATCTTTACAAGATGTGAAAATATCCTGGGACAGAAGATATTCAAATCCGAAGGGATTGACCAACTCATTTAAACGGCAGAGCTTTTCCTGAACAGACATACAGCAGATTTTTTTGATAATACATTTCCTGCGCCATACCATGAGGAGGGCGCAAAGCACCAGAATAAACAGGATACAGGGGAAAATAATATACATAATCGACTCCTTTCTATCATAAATATATAGTTACTGCATTGTATGCCGAGTATCTGATATATGTGCTATGGAGAGCGCTATATGCCATGGCAGGAACAGTCAAATTAAGAGTCAAATTAAGAGTCGAAATATGATTGTAAACCGCCTTGGTTTCAAGTATAATAAAAGAAAAACATGTCAAAATAAGAAAGAAAGAGGAAGAAAAAATGGGAAGTATATTTGACATCTTAGGACCGGTTATGGTAGGCCCCTCCAGTTCTCATACGGCAGGCGCGGCGAGGATTGGGATGGTTGCCAGACAGCTTTTTGGAAGGCAGCCGGAGAAAGCAACCGTGTATCTGCATGGCTCGTTTGCAGCCACAGGAAAGGGACACGGAACAGATCGGGCGCTGATTGCGGGACTGCTTGGCATGAAGCCGGATGATATGAGGATTCCGGACAGTTTTCAGGTGGCCAAAGAAGAAGGAATGGAGTTTACCATTGACTCAAAGGAGATCAAGGAGGCACACCCGAACACGGCGCAGGTGCTTATGGAGGCAGAGGGCGTGAAGCCGATGAAGATTCAGGCATATTCCATTGGCGGCGGACGGATTCGGGTCTGCAAGCTGGACGGGATTGACGTGAATTTCAGCGGTGAGAGCAATACCCTGATTATCCGGAATGTGGACGAGCCTGGGCGGATCAAGGAGGTGGCGTCTGCCCTTGCGAATGCAGAGATTAACATTGCCACGATGCAGGTGTTCCGTGACAAGCGGGGCGGATATGCGATTATGGTGGTGGAGACGGATCAGATCGTGCCAAAGGAGGCAATGGAAGAACTGGAGAGCAAGAGAGGAATTATCAGGGTGAAGTTCCTGGCTGCCAATTAAGGTTGGAATAAGGGCAGAATTGAGCCGAAGGGCTTAAGAGAGCCTGTAGTGTCTGGGTTAGAGAAAGAAAACGAATTTCTGGAAAGAGAGGATAACAAGGATTTATGTCTTATCAATCAATGGAGGAAGCACAGCTTAGGTGCGAGAAGGAAGGAATCCAGTTCTGGAAGGCGGTTCAGCTAGAGGACGCTGATGAGCGCGGGGTTACAGAGGAGGATTCCTGGAAGGAAATGCAGCGCATGTGGCAGGCAATGTTAGACGGTCTGGACGCCTATGATCCGGAATTAATGTCCAGAAGCCGCATGGTGGGAAAAGAAGGGGGACTGATGGACGCTTACCGAGAGGCAGGCAATACATTGTGCGGGGATTTCATGGCGAAGGTTATGAGCAACGCTTTAAAGATGGGTTGTAATAATGCGTGTATGAAGCGAATTGTCGCTGCGCCGACGGCTGGCGCCTGCGGCGTGATGCCTGCGGTGCTGGTTACGTATTACAGGGAGTATGATGTGCCGGAGGAGAAGATGATCGAGGCTCTTTATGTGGCGGCAGGAATCGGGCAGATTATAGCCAATCGGGCTTATCTTGCCGGCGCGTCCGGAGGCTGTCAGGCAGAGGTTGGCTCTGGCTCTGGTATGGCGGCGTCTGCCATCTGTCACGTAAGAGGCGGCGACACAGCAAAGCTCGGCCACGCCTGTGCCATGGCGCTTAAGAATTTGATGGGGCTGGTATGCGACCCTGTGGGCGGTCTGGTAGAGGTTCCCTGTGTGAAACGAAATGTCGGCGGCGCGTTTAACGCGATTGCGGCGGCGGATATGGCCCTGGCAGGGATTGAGAGCCAGATTCCGGTGGATCAGGTGATTGACGCCATGAAAGAGGTTGGGGACAAGATGGATGTAAGCCTGCGTGAAACCGGCTTCGGCGGCGTGGCAGGAAGCGTTAGGGCAGCGGAGATCGTTGAGAGAATGAATATGTAGAGAAGCTGACATAATGTCACTGGGAAGGGAGAGTCAGTGATTTCCCCCTACCCAGTGACTCTGTATTCTGTACCATATACGATTATCGCTCAGTCGTTTCCCTACGTATAAGGACTGGCGGAATAATCTTGTGAATCGGCTCGTCCAGTGGGACGGGCTTTCTTTTTTTACGTTCGTTCATCTGCTCGACCAGAAGGCTTACGGCTTCATAGGCAATTTTATCAATCTGTTGTCCCACTGTGCTGATTGGAACGACTGCCTCGCGTGAAAGCGGTGAATTGTCGAAGCCCACAATCAGGTAATCGTCAGGGAGTTTCCCATGTTTGCGGAAAAGCAGGTTTAGAAAAATATTAGCGTGGGTGTCGTTGGATATAAAGACACCCTTTTTTTGTCCGGTATAATCACGGTCAAGCCCGTCAATGATTTCATTAAACTGAGCTTGTAGGGATTCATAATTTGCTTTCAAATCCTTGCAGATGACCTGGTGCTTTAGGCGGTGCTCTTTGCACACATCTAAGAAGCCCTGAATACGGCCATAGGTGGGGAGATTTTCTGGGGTAGGCGAATTAATGTGAATAAGTACGTCGCAATTATGGCTTGCAAGCAATCCCGTTGCCTGGACGCCGCCCATGTAGTTATCGGTATTGACGCTACAGATAAATTCGTCCTCCCGTTCAATCGACACGATTGGGATGGAGAGAGCTGCCAGGGATTTGGAGGGGATGGTATGGCTTAACACGATTAAACCCTCAATCTTATAAGCAAGAAGCTCATGAATGTATTGCTTTTCAATCTCTTTGTTTTCATTTCCCACGAAAACAAGAAATTTATATCCGAACGTCTCATAAGTAGACAGAATCTGGTTCAGCATCTCGGAAAAATAATGGAGATAAAGGCTTGGAATGATGATTCCGATGAATTCTGTCTTTCCGTTTGCCAGAATACGGGCCACCTTATTTTCCTTGTAATTCAGTTTGACAAGGGCATCTGAGATAATCGCCTGATTCTCAAGAGTAAGCGAGTCAGGATTATTGAAGTATCTTGAGATTGTCGTTTTAGAAAAATGTGTATATTCCGCAATATCACTAAAAGTTACGTTTTTTTTCTGTGCCATGGTAGTTCTATTTCCTTACAATAAAAATATTTATGATTTTAGTATAACAAATATAGGGAAAAAGAACAATAAGTAACTGGTTAAGTAACCGGTTTTGTAAATGATATACAATTTTAGATTGGGTTTTTCGTATATGATTCACAAAGATATTATTTATGATTGACGGGCATAGGTAAGAGTGCTATGATAAGACTATAAAGTAACCGGTTACTTTACCGATTACTTAACCGGTTATAAATATGCAGAGAATGCAGGAAATCAGGAGGAATGGTCATGAAAAGAAATCTTATGACAAGAGTTACAGCATTTGGAATTGTCACAGTGCTGACGGTTTCAATGCTGACCGGATGCAGATTTGGATTTGCCAGTGATCCGGATGATCCGAATGAGGAGGAGAAGGAGATACCAATCGACACCTCTGTGGATACGTTTGAGTATGATGCTTCCTTGGACGGGACGAGTATCACTCTTTTGAATTCAAAGGCGGAGATCCAGGTGGCGTTGGAGAAGATGGCAGCAGAATTCGAGGGCAAATCCGGCGTCCATGTGGAGGTTATGCCTGTGACAGACGGAGATTCCCCGTACACGAAGGTAGTAAGCATGTACAATTCAGGAAATGCACCGACCCTGTCAATCCTTGATACCACGGACGTAATAGCGCTGGCCAAAGAAAAAGCGGAGGATTTGACCAATGAGGAATGGATTTCAGAGGCAGAAGGCTATTTGACGGAGGTTGACGGCAAGGTGTACAGCTTCCCGCTGTGTATCGAGGGCAGGGGATTAATCTATAACAAGGCTGTGATTGACGAGGCTCTGGGAGAAGAATTCAAGCCGGATTCAATTACGACTCAGGACGAATTTGTGGAATTGCTTGACAGATTAGTGGAGGGAGGCATTGCGAAGCCGGTTTCCCTTGCCAAAGAGGATTGGTCGCTGGGGGCGCACCACTTGCAGTATATCTATGAGACGAATGATGGGACGTCCGAGGGCGCGCAGGAGGTCATTGAGTCCATCAAGGCCGGAAAGATGGAGTTGGATTCTTATGAACGATTGTCGGATTTCCTGGACATGTTTGATGTGCTGAAGAAGTACAATGTAGCCAAGGGCGACCCGCTTGGGGCAGATTACGATGAGATGGCGATTGACCTTGTGGACGGTAAGACGGCAATCTGGTTCAACGGGAACTGGGCATGGCCGAATCTGGAGGAAGCAGGCGCCGAGACGGAGGATGAATATGGCTTCCTGCCATATTTCATGAATAATGATTCCAAGGATTTTGCAAATCAGAAGATTCAGGGGTCGCCGTCCAAACAGATTATGCTTGACGGGCAGCTTGCTACGGATCATCAGAAGGCGGCGGCAAAGGAATTCCTTAACTGGATTGTATTCAGCGAGATTGGGCAGCAGATGCTGGTAAAGACATGCAGTATCATACCGCCGTTTCAGAATAATCCTTATGAGCCTAATGACCCGTTAAGTCGGGATATTTATGAGAAGGTGCATGAGGATAAGGCGTTCAATGCCTCTGCCATCGTGCCAAACGACCACTGGGCTGTCCTTGGGGCGGCTATGCAGAAGTATCTTGCAGAGCGAAGCGACAGGGACGAGCTTACGGAGTCTATTCAGGAATACTGGGATGAGCAGGAGTAAGCGGGTAACTGAGGAATATGTTTGTGTAGATAATATTTATAGGAATAGAAAAGAGGGATAAGACATGAGATCAAAAAATAACGGAAAAGATTTCTGTATGTTTGCGCTTCCGGGGATGTTCTGTTTCTTTGCAGTCGTTATAGTTCCATTTATCTATGGTATCTATCTGACACTGACGGACTGGAACGGAGTCGCAAAGGTGAAGAATTTTATCGGCCTTAAGAATTTTGCCGGCGTGGTGAAGGATGGGCAGTTCTGGACTTCGCTGCTGTTGACATTTAAGTACGTAATTCTGGTGGTTGTGCTGGTAAATGTGCTTGCCTTCGCCATTGCATACCTTTTGACACGGGGGATAAAAGGACAGAATTTCTTTCGGGCCGGCTTCTTTACGCCAAACTTAATCGGAGGTATTGTACTTGGATATATCTGGCAGTTTGTATTCTCAAGAGTTTTCGTTAGTATCGGAGAATCTACGGGATGGAGTCTGTTTGAGGTGTCATGGCTGTCAGACCCGACTAAGGCGTTTGCGGCATTGGTACTGGTATCTGTATGGCAGTTGTCCGGCTATATGATTCTTATCTATGTGGCCGGCTTCATGGGGCTGAGCGAGGACGTTATGGAGGCCGCCAGTATCGACGGGGCTTCAGGATGGATTAAGCTTAAGAATATTATCATGCCGCTGATGATGTCATCCGTAACCATCTGTCTGTTCCTGACGCTGTCAAGGGCGTTTATGGTATATGATGTGAACCTGTCATTGACAGCAGGCGCACCCTATGGGACGACGGAGATGGCGGCAATGCATGTATATGAAAAGGCGTTTACCTCCAGACAATTCGGAGTGGGCCAGGCAGAGGCGTTTATCTTATTCATTATCGTTGCCTGCATCAGCGGTATTCAGGTATATCTGACGAAGAAACAGGAGGTTGAGGCATAATGAAAAAGACGACAATTGGCGGAAATAAAAGAAAAGCCGCTAACTTTCTTGCAATAGCGGGGATGGTCATTATTTTTGCGGCGTATATGTTCCCGTTCCTTATGGTGGTAATCAATTCCCTGAAACAGAAAAGGGATATTATCAAGAGCCCGTTTTCCTGGTTATATACCATCAAGGGACTGTCCTTTGACAATTTTGTAAAGGCATTTACACAGATGGATTTCCTGAATGCCTTTAAGAACTCTCTAATCGTTACGGTTTCGGCAACGGTGCTGGTGACCTTACTGGCGGCGATGCTTGCATACTATATAGTGCGTCATAATAACGGTATTTCCAAGCTTACGTTTGCCCTGATGGTTGCATCCATGATCATTCCATTCCAGGCAATCATGATTCCCCTTGTCAGCATCTACGGCGGCACTCTGAACGTGCTGAACCACAGGATTACGCTGATTTTCATGCACACAGGATTTTCCATGGCAATGTCCGTGTTCATGTTCCATGGGTTTATCAAGGGAAATGTTCCGATTGCACTGGAAGAAGCAGCGTACATAGACGGCTGCACACACTCTCAAACATTTTTCAAAATCGTGCTTCCGTTGCTGAAACCGATTATATCAACGATGGTGATTTTGAATTCCATGGCTTTCTGGAACGACTTCCTGCTGCCGTCGCTTGTGTTGTCAGACAAAAAGCTTTTGACATTACCGCTTTCTACTTATAGCTTCTATGGAACCTATTCTGCGGATTATGGTACGATTATGGCGGGGCTTTTATTGTGTGTAGTGCCTATCCTGGTGTTATATGTGGCGCTTCAGAAACAGATTATCGGCGGAGTTGTTGCCGGTGCAGTAAAGTAAATAAGAATACGATACGATATGAAAAGAGGGCGGGGACTGCCCTCTTTTTCGGCTTTATGGGGAGGGGTATCTTGTGGGACGAAGGAAGAAAGAGTATAATGTGAGATAATTGATAGAAAAGGATGCGTTTAGTATGAAGAAGGATATATTGCATTTGAGGGCGCCAGGAAATTGGATGAATGATCCGAATGGATTTATTTATTATAAAGGAAAGTATCACCTGTTTTATCAGCATTTCCCATATGCGCCTGTATGGGGGACGATGCACTGGGGACATGCTGTGAGTGAGGATTTGGTTCACTGGGAGCATCTGGGGATTGCGCTGTTTCCCACGAAGGTGTATGACCAGAATGGAGTATTTTCTGGCAGCGCGGTTGAGAAGGAGGGAAAATTATACCTGTATTATTCAGCGGTAAGGTATCTGGAAACCGATGAGGAAAATATCCATTCTGCGTATAAGGACCGGTATGAGACGAGCCAGGCTATGCTTGTGTCAAAGGACGGGTATTCTTTTGACAACTGGAGGGATAAGAGGAGGATCATTCCGGTCATTATGGATGAGAAGCTTGCAAACCGGACCCATACAAGGGATCCTAAGGTGTGGAGGGACAAAGACTTTTACTATATGGCTCTTGGGAGTACTTATGAAGAACGGGAAGGGCGTGTGTTATTCTTTCGCAGCAGGGATGGGGAAAGATGGGAATACGTGAATCAATATCAGAGTGAGCAGTTCGGGAGGATTCTGGAGTGTCCGGACATTTTTAAAGTGAATGACAGTTATGTGTTTATGGGTTCGCCTATGTATGCGGCGGCGGATGGATTGGAATACCCTCATTTTGCAATGTGCGGACTGGCGCAGTTTCATCCGGTAACCTGCGAAATGCGTATGGTGCAAAAGAGCAGGCTGGTGGATTACGGAATGGATTTGTATGCGCCTCAGACCAATGTGGATAAAGAGGGCAGACGGGTGATGATTGCCTGGATGCGTATGCCAAAGGCTGTGGAGAAGGAAGGAGGGAAGCCCTGGAACGGCATGATGTGTCTGCCGAGAGTCGTGGAGGCCGCCGGGGGGCATATATATTTTCGAGTGCATCCAGAGGTTGAAGGGTATTTTGCAAAGGAGATTCCTATCAGGGAGTTGGGTAACAGAAGGCGTGTGGCATACCGTCTAAAGACAGAGCTTGGAGAAGGGGAGGAGTTGAATATCGGCGGTTATCGTCTATGGGTGGAGGAGGATACCCTTAAGGCAGACAGAAGCAAGGTGTATGGCGGGCTAAAAGGTTACCGCCTGTCAGCAAGTACGCCGAAGCTTGGGGGCAGATATGAACTGGACATATTTGTGGATGGTAATCTTATAGAAGTATTTGTCAATGGAGGCCAGTATGTGCTCAGCCATGTAGTTTATGGCTTAGGGGATGAAATCGAAGGAAAGGCAGAGCATGTGTATGTAGGCGGCGGTATGGTCTGGGAGGGATTGGATGAATAGGCTGGATTCCTTTATGTCAGCCTGTGTTCTGTGTCCCAGAATGTGCCGTGCAGACCGTCTGGCAGGACGTACCGGATATTGCAGGGAGACGGCAGAGCTTGTTGTTGCAAGAGCCGCCCTGCATATGTGGGAGGAGGAGTGCATTTCTGGCAAATCCGGTTCAGGAACGGTATTCTTTTCCGGATGTAATCTGGGCTGTATTTTCTGCCAGAATCACAATATCTCTCAGGCAAAAGCCGGAAAGGTCATTTCTGTCGGCAGACTGTCAGATATTTTTCTGGAATTGCAGGGACAGGGGGCTAACAATATTAACCTTGTGACGCCGACCCATTATGTGCCGCAGATTATTGAGGCTTTGGATTTGGCAAAGGGAAAGGGATTGAATATCCCGATTGTGTATAATACAGGCGGGTATGAGAGAACGGAGACGCTGACGCTGCTTAGAGGTTATGTGGATATTTATCTGCCGGATTTTAAATATATGGATGAACGTCTTGCCGAGGAATATTCTCATGCGCCGGATTATCCGGCGTATGCAAAGCAGGCGTTGGAGGAAATGGTTTCCCAGACGGGAGAGTTTCAGATGGATGAGACGTCCGGATTGCTGAAAAAGGGAGTGCTTGTCCGCCATTTGGTGCTTCCGGGGCAGGTGAGAAATTCTAAAGAAGTAATCAGATATCTTTATGAAGCGTATGGGAATCATATTTTGATTAGTATTATGAATCAGTATACGCCTATGCCACACACAAGAAACCATTTGCTATTAGGACGAAAAGTTACGAAAAGAGAGTATGATAAAGTGGTGGACTTTGCCTTGGGGATTGGGGTGGAATGTGGATATATTCAGGAGGGAGAGGCCGCGCTTGAGAGTTTTATACCGGAGTTTGACGGGGAGGGAGTGGAGGAAAGCAGTTTTCACCAGGAAAGTGTTTGACCAGATTGAAAATAGTATTCTGCTATGCTAAGATAGAAGCAGAGGAGGTATACGGATGGCTGAAAAGGACATGGTCGAAAAAACGTTGGAGTCTTATAATGATGTATTTGCAGATATTGTGAATGTACTGCTATTTCATGGCATAGAAAAGATAAAAGAGGAAGAACTTGAGCCAGCCGTTGTCAG
The DNA here is from genome assembly GCA_910584575.1 of uncultured Dorea sp. GTDB lineage: Bacteria > Bacillota > Clostridia > Lachnospirales > Lachnospiraceae > Sporofaciens. The sequence goes on along the minus strand of CAJUBG010000036.1, from coordinate 18,659 downwards.
GTCTGTCTATAAAGCTGACCAGAAATTGCGTGAGCAGGAACGGGACACGGCAAAGTATTGGAAAAAGCACAATATTAAGATTTCACTTTATGGGTTGGAAAACGAAACAAGTCCGGAGGATGATCTGCCCTTAAGAGTGTTTGGATATGACGGCGCCTCCTATCGCGACCAGATTTTCTATGTAAAAGGAGAAGATGGGAAGTACAGAAAAAATACGAAGCCACGCTATCCGGTTATAACGCTTGTACTATATTTTGGCGTATCGCACTGGAATAAGCCTACCACAATATTTGAGTGTGTAGCTGACAATTTAGACGAGGATATGAAGCCATTTGTAACGAATCTGAAGATTAACTTGTTTGAGATTGCTTTTCTGTCAGAAGAACAGGTTGCTATGTTTAAGAGTGATTTTCGTATTGTGGCAGATTATTTTGTACAGATTAGGAAGAATAAGGATTATATCCCAACAGATACGCAGTTTAAGCACGTGAAGGAAGTTCTGCAAATGATGTCGGTACTGACGAAAGATAATCGGTTTGAGGAAGCGGTAAATACTGCTGCAGAAGGAGAGGAAGTTAAGAATATGTGTGATGTATTAGATTATGTAGAGAAGCGAGGCGAGGAAAGAGGCGAGAAGCGGGGCGAGGAAAGAGGCGAGAAGCGGGGCGAGAAACAGGGGGAAATGAAGAAAGCAAAGGAAACGGCTATAAACATGAAGGCGCGAGGTTTTTCTAATGAAGATATATCAGATTTAGTCGGCGTAGACCTGGAGATGGTTAAGAAATGGTTTTTGGACGAATTAGCAACAGTATCATAAATCAAAACAAAATTCTGGCAAGGTAGACACTCCCTCTAACGGTGTCCCCTTGCCAGACCTATTCTTATCATCTCTATATTGTCTGAAGGGCTTCTACAATCTCAGTAAACTGCATCCCATGTGATGCTTTAACAAGGACGTTATCGCCCTCTTTCAAAAGCCCGCCCATAGCGTCCAGAAATTCCGCCTTTGTCTCAAACCAGAGCCCTTCCGCAGCATATTCTCCTTTTGACGCGCCGTCCACCAATTCTTTGGAAATCGGCCCAATCCCGCATACAAGGTCAATCCCTTTCTCAGCCGCATATACGCCGACCTCCCTGTGCAATACACCAGTATTATCCCCCAGTTCTCCCATATCACCGAGAATGGCAACCTTACGTCCAATCGCCATATCCAGTACATCGATGGAAGCCTTCATAGATACTGGATTCGCATTATAACAGTCGTCCAGAATAATCAGACGTTCCGTCTTAATAATATTGTTCCGTCCTGGAATAGAAGGAAGCCCTTCGATTCCCGATTTAATTTCCTCCGGCGTAAGGCCAAGGGTATAACCTACTGCCGCCCCTGCAAGCGCGTTGGAAACCATGTGGATTCCGGGCAGAGGAACGACACAGTCAAAAGAAACCTCATCCGGAAGATAGATTGTACATGCAGTTCCCTTAAGGCCAAGAGGCTTAATGTGGTCAGCATAGAAGGAATTCTCATCCCCCATGCCAAAAAAGATGGGGCTTACACCCTTGATGGGGGCAGTCTGTGACAGAAGATCATCATCCCCGTTCAGAATAATGGTTCCCCCGTTCTTCATATCCTGAATCATCTGTGTCTTTTCGCGGAAAATGCCCTCCCTCGTCTTAAAAAACTCTAAATGAGCAACACCGATATTGGTAATCACGCAGATATCCGGACTTGCAACAGAAGACAGGCGGCGCATCTCGCCAAAGTGGTTGACACCCATTTCAAGAATCGCGACCTGATGTTTTTCTTCAAGGCCGAAAATGGTGATGGGAAGCCCCCATTCATTGTTGAAATTCCCCAATGTCTTATGAACACAGTATTTCTGTGCGGCAACAGAGGCAATCATCTCCTTGGTGCTGGTCTTTCCCGCACTTCCGGTAATACCCACAACCTTGATGTCAAATGAATCACGGTACAGCTTTGCGATGTCCAATAACGCCTGTCCTGTGGATTCCACAAGGATGTAAGGAAAGTCTGTCTCTCCCAGGTCTTCATGGGAAACCACGCACAGGGCGCCGGCTTTGACAGTATCGGGGATAAATTTATGGGCATTGACCTTCACTCCGTCGATGGCGACGAACAGATAGCCAGGCTTTACCTTCCGGCTGTCAATCACCACTCCTTCAACTTCCCTGTTACAGAGGCTTTTATCCCCGTGATAAGTCCCCTGACAGGCTTTTGTAATATTTTCAAGCGTAAGGTTTTTCATGTGATAAACGCCTCCTTATGCCTTTGTATCTTCGTAACGTGCCGCCAGGGATTCTTTGATAATCCGTTCGCACAGGACGTCGTATGCCAGTCCGTCCGCCTTCGCCGCTTTTGGAAGCAGGCTTGCAGGCGTCATGCCGGGCAGAGCATTGACCTCCAGACAATAGAAGCTGCCGTCCTCGTCGTCAACGATAAAATCAGCCCGTGAGTACACATCCATCCGCAGGGCTTCAAAAGCCGCCTCCCCTGCCCGCTGAATCTTCTGCTGAGTCTTTGCGTCAATAGACTGGGGCGGACAGATTTCCTGGGCGCCGCCGTCCTGGTATTTATTTTCATAATTGAAGAAATCATTCTTTGGAATAATCTCCACCAGGGGCAGAGCTTTTCCGGCGATAATGCCGCAGGCAAATTCGCGTCCCTTGATATAAGGCTCAATTACGACTTCCTCCTCCTTGTCAATGTCAAAAGATTTATGTATGGCATTCTTATATTCGTCCTCTGTGTGGACAATGTAAACCCCGATACTAGAGCCGCTGGAACAGGGCTTGATGACAAGAGGCAGATAGTAGCCAAGCTCTGAAAGCGGCGTATCCTTCGTCTTTCTCGTAAGAGAGGTGCCTCTTGGAGTCGGGACGCCGGACATCTTGAAGATCTGCTTTGCCACAAGCTTATTCATGGACAGCGAGCAGCCAAGGGCGTTGGGGCCGGTATAGCGGATGCCGAGAACGTCAAAAGTAGCCTGAAGCTTACCGTCCTCGCCGATAGAGCCGTGAAGCCCCATGAAAGTAATGTCCGCCATCTGGCACAGTTCAATTACATTTGGTCCAATCAGGCTGTCAGACTGATCCGGACGGGACTTGCGAAGGGCCTCAAGATCTGGCGCCGTGGTCTTAATACCGTCCGCAATCTCAAGCCCGTAACCTGGAAGGTCGAAAACCTCCTCTAGCTTGTCGGCGTCACAGGGATATCCGAAGAATACATCCATTAGAAACGCCTGGTGGCCTTTCTCACGCAGAGTCTTGCAGATTCCTGCGCCGGAGGTCAGAGATACGTCACGTTCAGGGCTTAGTCCGCCCGCTAATACAATTATCTTCATAGAAAATGTCTCCTTTTATTCGGTAATGCTCATCTGATTCAGCAGAGCTTTCTTCACTTCATAGAGCTTTGGCGACAGGTCTACATAGACCTGGTGGGGGTAGAACAGACGCTTCGTCTCATCCCACAGTGTTTTTTTCTCCTGTCTGCAATAGTCTGCAATCTCACTCACGGAAGGCGACTTGTAGATACATTCGCCGTTTTTGAACACCGGTACAAGAATCTCACGCATGGTATATGAGCCGCCCGGAAGCTTTGTCTTTTTCCATGTCTCGATTGGGTCGAACAACAGCATATCCTCACTTGTATCGAAAGCTTCCTCCGCAAAGCAGATGAGGTCTGCCTTTACCTTTCCTGTTGTTTTATCATAGATTCTAAAAATAGTTTTGTTACCAGGATTCGTGATTTTCTCTGTATTTTCTGAAATTTTTATCTTAGGGACAAAGGTGCCCTCCTCGTTCTGGATTGCGGCAAGTTTATATACACCGCCGAAGGACGGGTTATCCTTGGAGGTAATAAGGTTCGTTCCCACACCCCAGGAGTCAATGGCAGCGCCCTGCATTTTTAAGTCGTGCAGAAGATATTCGTCCAGGTCGTTGGAGGCACAGATGGACGCGTCCGCAAAACCAGCGGCATCCAGCATCTTCCTCGCCTCCTTTGAAAGATAGGCAAGATCTCCGCTGTCCAGCCGGATTCCATACTTTTTAAATGATTTTCCTGCATCACGGAATTCCTGAAATACACGGATTGCGTTAGGGACGCCGGATTTTAAGGTATCGTAGGTGTCCACCAGAAGGGTGCAGTTATCCGGATACATTTCCGCATAGGTCTTAAAAGCCGTGTACTCATCCGAAAAACTCATAATCCAGCTATGTGCATGGGTTCCCATTACAGGAACGTCAAAGAGCCGCCCTGCCAGAACATTGGAGGTGCCTACACAGCCCCCGATGATTGCCGCGCGGGCGCCGTAAAGTCCCGCGTCCGGTCCCTGGGCGCGCCGTAACCCAAACTCCATAATTCCGTCTCCTGAGGCGGCAAATACAATCCTCGACGTCTTTGTTGCGATTAGAGACTGATGATTTATGATGTTCAGGATTGCCGTCTCCACCAATTGGGCTTCCATAATAGGGGCGATTACCTTCAATAAAGGCTCTTTCGGGAATACCACCGTTCCCTCAGGAATGGCATAGATATCGCCGCTAAAATGAAAACCACTCAAATACTGAAGAAAATCTTCGCTGAATATGCCAAGCCCCCGCAGGTAATCCACATCCTCATAAGTGAAATTAAGATTTTTAATATACTGGATGACCTGTTCAAGCCCTGCGCAGACCGAGTAACCATTGTTACAAGGATTCTGCCGGAAGAATACGTCGAAAATAACCTTCTCATGCTGGCCCTTGGCATAATATCCCTGCATCATGGTCAGTTCATATAGGTCTGTCAGCAAAGTTAAATCTTGTCTGTTCATTTTTTTAACTCCTTTGAATTACTCAAGCTATTATATCACTAGTCTGTACAAATGTAAAATGGTTATACCAACGCCTGGTTGCGGTTGATGGTTTCCTGTATAATGTCCTGGCAATACGGCGCAATCCGTTTGCGGGTATCCTTATCCAACTCTTGCGGGTAAATAGGTTTGCCGTACTCAATCACAACATGGGTCTTTTCAATCTTCGGGATGTGCTGCTCGAACATCGTGTGTGTGTTGTTCAGACTGATTGGAACAATGGCACATCCGGATTTTTCAGCAATTTTAAATGAGCCGCTGTGGAAGGGAAGCATACTGAGTTCTTCGCCGTCGTTGCGGGTGCCTTCCGGAAAAATGCAGATGGAGATTCCCTTTTTAATATGGTCGATTGCTTCGAGAATGCTTTTTAAGCCCTCCTTGGGATTATCTCTGTCCAGGAAAAGACAGTACAGCCGTTTCATCCAGTCACGGAGGACGGGGTATCGCAGCATCTCCTTCTTGGCAACATATCCGGTCAGCCGTTTACATCGGGAGTAGGTCAGAAGGATATCAAAATAGCTTCTGTGGTTTGCGATAAAGAGTACAGGTTCGTCCGGTACATTTTCTTCACCGATTACAGTGACCTTCACTCCGGTAATCCACAAAATTCCCCGAAACGCCCACTGAACCACCCTCAGACAGCGGTAGTCGCTTGCCTCTTTGTTAAAATGCTTACAGCATTTGGCAAGCGCCCATTCAATGACCAGCATGGGGATTCCAAAAAGCAGGAAGGAGAATAAGAACAGGACTAAAAATATAAACCTTATCATTCGTCGCCTCCCCCAATCCGGACGCCGGTATTTTTTGTCGGGATGCCAGTTGGTACAGTATCCGCACCCAAATCGCTCTCCTCCAAAGGTTCAGGCATATTCCCGCAATGAGTGTCAGGCAAAGTTCCGGCCTTATCCCCGCACATATCCTCCGATGTAAGTTCATTTGTTTCCAGGTTATCCTCCGGCAAAGCTTCATCGTCTGCCTGCGGCTCTGGCATATGATACCTTCCATATAATACAGTATCCTCCCGCAATGAGTCCGCCAGTTCGTCCCGAAGCGCCCCTTCTGTAAAACGCCAACTCCAATTGCCTGAAGCAGTTCCAGGCGTATTCATCCTTGCCGAAGAACCATAGCCCAGTACATCTTGAAGCGGAAAGATGACATACCTCGCAATGCTCCCCAGAGCAGCGGCAATCAGTTCGCGGCTGATTCGCGTCTCATCGTCCGTACAGCGTGTATATTTCCGAATCCTGCGCTGGCAGTCCTGGTTCAGATTACGATACCAGCCAAGGGTCGTGTCGTTGTCATGGGTGCCTGTATAGCAGACACAGTCGGGAGTAGTAAAACGGTAAGGAAGGTAATCATTCTCCCCAAGGTTATCGAAAGCAAACTGAAGCACCTTCATGCCAGGGAAATGGAACTTGCTTCGCAGAGCATCCACCTCTGGCGTGATGATCCCCAAGTCCTCCGCAATAATCGGAAGCTCGTCGCCTAGCGACTCCTGGATTGCGCGGAACAATTCATAGCCGGGTGCAGGAACCCATTTCCCGTTGATGGCAGTCTTTTCCCCATAAGGAACGGCCCAATAGGACTCGAATCCGCGGAAATGGTCGATGCGCAGGATATCCAGAGAACGAAGCTGGTGACGGATACGGGAAATCCACCATGAGAAGCCGTCCTCCTCGTGGGCATCCCAGGCATACAGAGGATTCCCCCACAACTGTCCGGTAGCGGAGAAATAATCCGGCGGTACGCCGGCAACCTTCAAAGGGAAGCCCTTGGTATCCAACTGGAACAAATGCTGGTTAGCCCACACATCTGCGCTGTCCATGGAGACAAAGATAGGAATATCACCTATAATCCGTACCCCATGGTCATTTGCATAAGTTTTCAGCGCAAGCCATTCTTTATAGAAGATAAACTGAAGGAACTGATAGAAACCGATCTGTTCCTTTAGCGTATTGCGCAGCTTTTCCTTAAATTCAGGGGAAGGCATCCGGTATTTGTCCTCCCATTCAAGCCAGCTTACCCCGTCGTTTGCCGATTTGCATGCCATAAACAGGGCATAATCATCAAGCCAGTCCTTCTCCTCCTGTATAAAATCTAAGTATTCCATATAGAGAGGAAGCCTCTGAGGGCTTGCGTCCATGAAATGTGTATAAGCCTTCTCATACACCGCCTGTTTCCATGGGATAATAGAGCCGTAATCCACGGCATCCGGCTTGCAGGGCGGAACATCCGCTAAATCGGCAGAGGTTACCAGCCCAAGTTTTAAAAGGTGCGCGGGGCTAATCAGAAGCGGCTGTCCTGCATAGGCGGAAAAGCTCTGATACGGAGAATCTCCGTATCCTGTGTGTGTCAGGGGAAGGATCTGCCATAGATGCTGTCCTGCCTTCTCCAGAAAATCTACAAATCCGTAGGCTGTCTCACCTAAATCGCCAATCCCGTAAGGGGACGGAAGGGAGGTAGGATGCAGCAGAATCCCAGAAAGTCGTTCAGTATTTTTCATAAAAATCTCCTTCATTCATTTTCATAATCACTAATAAATCCAATTATACTACAAAATTGGAATTTTTCCTAGACTTGGTGTGTATAGATGTAGAGAGAATATTAAATGTTGTCAAGAGGTCCTCATGAAGAAATTCTGCACCTTTTTGGCGCTGCCTCTGTGTATCTTAATTTTAACGGCATGTGCGGCAGGAAAGACGGATAAAGAAAAAATAAGAAATATCGAGTTTACCGTGGTTGACAGAGAAGACGTTCCGGAAGAATTTCTTGCCAGGATTGAGGAAGAAAAAGAAGGAGAGATGAAGCTCAGTTATGGCGATAAAGGATATCTCTACGCCGCCAGAGGCTATGGGGTTCAGGAAACCAGCGGATACAGCGTGACAGTAGACCAGTGTTTTGAGACAGAGCAGGAGATACGGATTGGGACCAGTCTTTTGGGGCCGGGCAAAGAGGAGAAGATTCTGAAGAAGAAAACCTACCCTTATGTAGTGATAAAGATGGAGTATACAGATAAGCAGATTGAATTTGAGTAGGAGGCGAAGGGCATGGAATATGTAACCAGACAGATGCAGACTTACAGGACAGGAAACCGGATCACCGATCAGTTTTACATTGACGATGATTACAACGTACCGGACGCGAAAAGCGACGTAAAGAAGGTCATCTTAGGAGAAGGCACCCTCACCGTGGAGGATATGAAGGTGGTGGAGAATTACATAAGGGTATCCGGAAAAATGAATTTCAAGGTCTTATATGTGACGGATGAGGGTGAGACAAGGCTTTCCTGCCTGGAGGGCAGAATCCCCTTTGAGGAAATGATTTATCTTGAGCAAGAGCCGGCAGGAAATCTGTTTGTCCAGTCCTCAAGCGCAGATTTGACGGTCACGGCAATCCATTCCAGGAAGTTAAGCATCAAGACACTGGCAGAGCTTACGGTCTGCTCGGAAGGAAAACAAGAGACAGAGCTTACGACGGATATCGAGTGCGGCCAGTCCTTGTACAAAAGGTTCGAGAGCAAAGAATTCCTCAAGGTGTTTGCCACAATGAAGGATACCTACCGAATCAAGGAGGAGGTGTCCATAGGCGGCACGAAGGAGAACATCGGGACGCTGCTGTGGACAGAGGTGACGAGCCGGAAGCTGGATACCCGCCTTGAGGCGGATGAGCTGAAGATACAGGGAGAGCTGTTACTGTTCTGTTTTTACGAATCTCTGGACGGCAAGACGGACTGGATTGAACAGACGGTTCCCTATGAGGGACGTATCGAGTGCTATGGGGCGCAGGATAAGATGTACCATCAGATTTACCCAGAGCTTACAGACGTCAATATAGACGTGCGGATGGATGAGGACGGAGAAATGCGCCTGATTGGGGTGGAGGCAACCCTGGAGGTGCGTCTGATTGTCTATGAGGAGGAACGGCTTGAGCTTCTGGCGGACGCATATTCCTTAGAGCAGAGCTGCACGCCCAAGATTACGGAGGAACAGATGGAGCGCCTCCTTTTGCAGAATCACTCCAAATGCAAGGTTACAGAGCAGTTGTCATTGCCGGAGATTAAGGACGATATCCTGCAAATCTGCCACAGCAGCGCACGAATACAGGTAGAGCACACCGAGGCGGCAGAGGGCGGTATCCAGATTGAAGGGGTACTCCACATAAGCTTTTTGTATGTCAAGGCAGACGACGCGATTCCTTTCGATACCTGGCAGGGAATGGTTCCGTTTTCCTACCTGTTAGAAAGCAATGAGACGGCAGAAAATATGACCTACGGCCTGACCTATGCGGTAGAGCAGTTGTCCATTGGGCTTCTTGGGACGGATGAAATTGAGATTAAGGCAGTCCTGGCATTCCACAGCTTCCTGAAAGAGCCAATCTGCATCCGTAATATCAGGGAGATAGAATTTACGCCCTTTGATATGGAGGAGTTGGAGAGACGGCCTGGAATTACGGGTTATATTGTCCGCGACGGAGACATTCTGTGGGATCTTGCAAAAAAATATAATACGACGGTTGAGGGAATCATGGAGGTAAATGAATTGCCTTCAGAAGAAATAAAAGCAGGAGACAGGATATTGATTTTTAAGGAAAATATGAGTATACTATAAGTACACTGTATACAGGATACAAGGAGAAAACCTATGGATAAATTAGAATTAAAGGCACTTGGGAAGATTAATCTGGGTCTTGATGTGTTGGGGAGACGGGAAAACGGATATCACGACGTTCGTATGGTGATGCAGACGGTTTACCTCTATGACCAGATTTGGATGGTAAAGACGAAAGAAGCAGGAATCAGGCTTAGTTCAAACCTGTTCTATCTTCCGGTAAATGAGAATAATCTGGCGTATCGGGCGGCTGACCTTTTGATACAAGAATTCGGAATTAAAGAGGGCGTGAAGATTATTCTGGATAAGCATATCCCTGTGGCGGCGGGGATGGCGGGCGGCAGTTCTAACGCGGCGGCGGTTTTGTTTGGGATGAACCGTATGTTTTCCCTGGGGCTGTCCCAGAATGAGCTGATGGAAAGGGGCGTTTCCTTAGGCGCAGACGTTCCCTATTGTATCATGAGAGGAACGGTGCTTGCAGAAGGAATCGGGGAGAAGCTGACTCCCCTTCCTCCTATGCCCAAATGTTTTGTCCTTCTGGCAAAACCCTCCATCAGTGTTTCCACGAAGATGGTGTATGAGAAGCTGGACTCTCATGAGATTGCCGAGCATCCGGATATTGACGGGATTATTGCGGGGCTTAAGGGGCGGGATCTTCTTGCTGTTTCCTCCTGCATGGGGAACGTTCTGGAAAAGGTCACGATAGAAGCGTATCCTGTGATTGACCAGATTAAGGAAACCATGAAGAAGAACGGCGCCCTCAATGCATTGATGAGTGGCAGCGGGCCTACGGTTTTTGGGCTGTTCGACGATAAGAAGAAGGCGAAGAAGGCGGCGTTTCGGATTCGGGAGTTACAGCTTGCAAGGCAGACATACGTTACCGGCGTACACAATACGAGGAGGAGATAGGGAATGGAACTTAAGGTCAATATGAGCGAGTATCTTCCACTGAGGGACGTAGTTTTTAATACGCTGCGCCAGGCAATCTTAAGAGGCGAGCTTAAGCCGGGAGAGAGGCTGATGGAGATTCAGCTTGCCAATAAGCTAGGCGTCAGCCGCACGCCGATTCGGGAGGCAATCCGCAAGCTTGAGCTTGAGGGGCTTGTGCTTATGATTCCGAGGAAAGGCGCGGAGGTGGCGGATATTTCCGAGAAAAGCTTAAGAGACGTCCTGGAGGTACGCAAGGCACTTGAGGAGTTGGCTGTAAAGCTGACCTGTGATAAGATTAAGAGCGCTCAGATTCGAGAGCTTCGGCAGGCGGCGGAGGAGTTTAGAAGGACCTTGAAAAGTAATGATATTACGCAGATTGCCGAGGCGGACGTGCGCTTTCATGACGTGCTCTATGAGGCCACGGATAACCAGAAGCTGGTTCAGCTTTTGAATAATCTGCGGGAACAGATGTATCGTTATCGTATTGAGTATTTGAAACGGCAGGAGGCGTATCCGCAGCTTTTGACTGAGCATGAGGAGATTATCAGGAGGATTGAGAACAGGGAGAAGGATGAGGCTGTGGAGATTGTCTGCAAGCATATTGACAATCAGGTGGAGGCTGTGATGGATGTTATCCGTACCAAGAAGGGGTAATTTTTGCGTATGGGGGAGAAGTTTTCTTTGAGTTTTGTATAAAGCATAATTTATATGTCAATACTCCTTATAACATTAGTGAGTGGTTTATAAGGAGGTAATTACATATGGATATGAGGAGAGAATATTATTATGGCAGCAGGATTAGGCAGGTTGTTTGTCTGATTTTTGGAATCTGTGTTGCGGCGTTGCTGACGGGAAGTTGTGTTGAGCGTGGGATTGAGCAGGTGGAGGCGAAGATGGAACGGACTCAGAAGTCTCTGGCGAAGGAGGTGCTGCGGTTTCATGTACTTGCCAACAGTGACAGTGACGAGGACCAGGCTGTGAAGGTGAAGGTTCGGGACGCTGTGCTTGCTTATATGGAGGAGAGCATGGGATACGGGCGTTTGGAGGAACCGGACGCAGAGGATACGAAGGCGTGGGTAGAGTCTCATTTGCATGAGCTTGAGGAGGTGGCTGACCAGACGGTCAGAGATGAGGGATATTCTTATCAGTCCAGAGCAGAGGTGGAGGTCAGTTATTTTCCGGATAAGCAGTATGGGGATATTTTCTTTCCCCAGGGAGAGTATGAGGCGTTGAAGATTAAACTTGGGGATGCCCGCGGACATAACTGGTGGTGTGTCCTGTATCCGAGCCTGTGTTTTACCGATACTGCGTGTACTGTGGTCAGCGACGAGGGAAAGCAGGGGCTTAAGGAGGTATTGACGGCAGAAGAATATGAGATGGTTACAGCGACCACGGATTTTAAGATAAAGTGGTTCTTTTTCGGAGACGGAGTAGAAGATGCGCGCTGAGGAGTAACTCAACAGGGAAATTTCCCCGTCAGGGGATACAGTAGGAGAAACATGGAGGAAATTCATGACGGAATTATTGGTTAAAATTTTTGTAAAAGACCATACGGAGATTGAGAGGGTGTCTGTCAGGACCGCCTACGGTGTGTTGGCGAGCGTGGTAGGCATCCTTTGCAATGTGCTTTTATTTGTAGTAAAATGTGCGGTAGGGTATCTCCTGCATAGTATCTCGGTTATGGCAGATGCGTTTAATAATCTATCGGATGCGGGCTCCTCTGTGATTGGGCTTGTGGGAGTGAAGATGGCGAGCAAACCGGCGGACAGGGACCACCCCTTCGGCCACGGAAGGATTGAGTATATAGCGGCATTGATTGTCGCGTTTCTGGTTTTGGAGGTAGGGTTTTCCTTTCTTAAGGATGCGGTTGGAAAAATACGGGAACCGGAGGAATTGAAGTTCCAGGCTGTGTCGGTGGTGATTCTGGTGCTGTCTGTCGGGGTTAAGCTGTGGCTTGGGTATTTCAATAGGAAGTTAGGACGGCGGATTGACTCCAAGGTAATGATGGCGACAGCCGCGGATGCCATGGGCGATGTGATTACCACAACGGCGACTATTGCTTCCCTTATATTTTTCCGGATGACTGGGGTGAATATCGACGGAGTCGTGGGACTTGGAGTGTCGCTGGTGGTGATGTGGGCAGGCGTGGGGATTGCGAAGGATACGTTAGAGCCTTTGATTGGAAAGGCTGTCGAGCCTGAGGAGTATGCCAGAATCACGGATTTCGTGGAAGGGTATGAGGGGGTTCTGGGCAGCCATGACCTGATTGTCCATAATTATGGCCCTGGGAGGAGTATGGCGTCTATCCATGCAGAGGTGCCCAACGACGTGGAGATTGAGGTGTCCCATGAGATTATTGACCGTATTGAGAGGGATGCCTTAAGGCTGCTTGGAGTGTTTCTGGTGATTCATATGGACCCAGTTGAGACGCGGGATGTGAGGGTGATACAGGCGAGAGGGCAGGTGGAGAAGCTTCTTGATGCAGTAGATCCGTCTGTGGCAATCCATGATTTTCGTATGGTAAGCGGGGAAGAACAGGTGAACCTGATCTTTGACATGGAGGTTCCTTACGAGTATGATGAGAAGAAGCAGGAAGCTCTTAAGAATACACTTGTGAAGCTGCTTAAGATTACAGACCCGCGTTATCAGTGTATCATTACAATAGAAAGGAGTTACATAGGGAGTGCAAAAGAGTAATAAATATACCTTGGAGGGCAGAATTCGGTTCAGTGAGGTGAACCATACAAGGCGGATTACGCTGCCGGGAATCATTAATTATTTTCAGGATTGCAGTACGTTTCATTCGGAAAGCCTGGGGGTCGGGCTTTCCTACTGCGCAGAACGTAAAAGAGTGTGGATTCTGTCGGCGTGGCAGGTTGAAATTGCCCGTTATCCTGTGATGGGGGAGTCTGTGAAGGTGTGTACCTGGGCGACGAAATTTGACGGGCTTCTGGGCCTTCGTAACTTCTCTATGGAGGACGGGGGACGTCAGATGGCTGCATGGGCCAATTCTGTGTGGGTGTATATGGATGTGGAGAAGGGAAGGCCGACGAAGCCGGACAAGCGGGAGATTGAGCTCTATGGAACGGAGGAGCCTCTTTCTATGGAATATGCGTCTCGGAAGATTGAGTTACCGGAGGGATTTGAGGAGGGAGAGCCGTTTCCTGTACGGAAATATCATATTGATACGAACGAGCATGTGAATAATTGTCAGTATGTACAGATGGCGCTGGAAGGACTTGAAAAGCCGATGGAGGTGAAAAGGATGAGGGTAGAGTATAAGAAATCGGCGGTGTATGGCGATATTATTTACCCTAAGACAGCGTATGAGAAGGATAGAGCCGTGACAGAGCTTTGCGATAAGGCGGGGAAGGCTTTTGCTGTGGTGGAGTTCTGTTGATGTGATTTGAAAGAGAGGAAAATACAGATGTCATTGTCGGAGAATTTGGGAAAAAAAGTAAGGTTGATGATTGTTAAGGAGGTAGAGTTCGGCGTCTATCTCGGAAACAGCCAGGAAAAGGTGCTGCTTCCAAAGAAACAGGTGCCGCGCGGTCTGGAAGCAGGCGATCCTGTGGAGGTATTTCTCTACAAGGATTCTTCGGACCGACTGATTGCCACCACAAATGAGCCGAAGATTACCCTTGGAGAGCTGGCGGCGCTTAAGGTCGTGGACGTAGGACGAATCGGCGCGTTTCTGGACTGGGGGCTGGAAAAGGACCTGCTGCTTCCGTTCCGTGAACAGACGGCAAAGGTAAAAAAGGGCGACGAGGTTCTGGTAACCCTTTATGTGGACAAGTCCGGCAGGCTTTGCGCTACAATGAAGGTGTACGAGCGTCTGCGCCAGGACGCGCCGTACCAGAAGGATGACCAGGTGGAGGGGATTGTCTACGATACCAGTGATAATTTCGGTGTGTTTGTGGCTGTGGACGACTGCTACTCTGCATTGATTCCCAAGCGGGAGGCGTTTGGCAGCCTGAAAGTAGGCGATAGGATTCATGCAAGGGTTACGAGGGTCAAAGAGGACGGGAAATTGGATCTCGCTGTGCGGGAGAAGGCTTTTATTCAGATGGACGCGGATGCGCAGGCGATTATAAAAAGGATGGAGGAATACGGGGGGCGTCTGCCGTTTACGGATAAGGCTGAGCCGGAACAGATTAAGAAAGAATTTGACATGAGCAAGAATGCATTTAAGCGTGCCGTTGGCCGTCTCCTGAAGGAGGGCAGGATAGAAATTTGTGAAAAATCTATTGAAATTCGTAAAAGATAGGTTATAATAGGAGGGAATAAAAGAAAGGGGCTTTTTTAATCATGAAAGTGCAGAACATTACGAACATTGACAAGTTTTTTTCGGTGATTGACGATTGCTCAGGAAAAGTAGAATTAGTGACGGGAGAGGGCGACAGGCTGAATCTGAAGTCAAAGCTGTCACAGTATGTATCTATGGCGAATATTTTTTCTAGCGGAGAGATTCCGGAATTGGAGATTATTGCATACGAAAAGGAAGATATAGACAGGTTGGTAAAGTTCATGGTGGATGGCGATTAGACACATGCGAGGAGAGGTGTTCCCAGGATGAAGGGGGATGCCTTTTTTAAATAACTATAAGGAGAAAATATGAGTTTTGCACATCTTCACGTCCACACAGAGTACAGCCTGCTGGACGGTTCAAATAAGATAAAGGAATGTGTGTCCCGTGTGAAGGAGTTAGGAATGGACAGCGTGGCAATTACGGACCACGGCGTTATGTTCGGAGTGATTGACTTCTATCGGGCGGCAAAGGCAGTCGGGATTAAGCCAATCCTCGGCTGTGAGGTCTATGTGGCGCCAGGCTCACGTTTTGACAAGGAGGTTGTGGGAAACGGTGATGACCGGTATTACCATCTGGTTTTGCTTGCAGAAAATGACCAGGGCTACCACAATCTGATGAAAATCGTCTCCCGCGGCTTCACGGAGGGGTATTACTATAAACCCCGTGTGGACATGGAGGTGCTAAAGGAGTTCCATGAGGGAATCATTGCTTTGAGCGCCTGTCTTGCAGGGGAGGTACAGAAAAATATTCTGCGGGGGATGTATGAAGAAGGTAAGAAGGCGGCTTTCCGGTATCAGGAGATTTTCGGAAAGGGGAATTTTTTTCTTGAGCTTCAGGATCACGGGCTTCAGGAACAAAAACTGGTGAATCAGTCCCTGCTTCGGATGGCGAAGGATACGGGGATTGAACTGGTGGCCACCAATGATATCCACTATACCTATGCGGAGGATGAGAAGCCTCATGATATGCTGCTGTGTATCCAGACAGGGAAGAAGATATCGGATGAAAACAGGATGCGCTATGAGGGCGGCCAGTATTATATTAAGTCAGAGGACGAGATGCGCGCGTTATTTCCTTATGCCATCGAAGCCCTTGAAAATACCCAGAAGATTGCCAACCGCTGTAATGTGGAGATTGAGTTTGGTGTGACGAAGCTTCCCAAATACGATGTGCCGGAGGGCTTCACCTCCTGGGAATACCTAAATTATCTGTGTCGGGAGGGGCTTAAGAAACGTTATCCGGAGGGCAAAGACGAGCTGACAAAGCGTCTGGAGTACGAGCTGTCAGTAATCAAGTCTATGGGGTATGTGGACTATTTCCTGATAGTGTGGGATTTTATCAAATATGCGAAGGACCACGATATTATGGTGGGGCCTGGACGTGGCTCTGCCGCGGGAAGTATTGTGGCGTACTGTCTTGAAATCACCAGTATCGACCCTATCCGGTATCAGCTTCTCTTTGAGCGTTTCCTGAATCCAGAGCGCGTGTCCATGCCGGATATTGACGTAGATTTCTGCTTCGAGAGGCGCCAGGAGGTCATTGACTACGTGGTGGAAAAATACGGTACAGACCGGGTCGTACAGATTGTCACCTTTGGTACTATGGCGGCAAAGGGTGTGGTGCGGGATGTGGGACGGGTGATGGATCTTCCCTATGCCTTTGTGGACGGAATCGCGAAAATGATACCGCGTGAGCCAGGTGTCAATATCACGCTGGACCGTGCCCTTGAAATGAATCCTGAGCTTCGCAAGCTCTATCAGGAGGACGAGCAGGTTCATGAACTTATCGACATGTCAAAAAGGCTGGAAGGGCTTCCGAGGCATACCTCCATGCATGCGGCGGGCGTGGTAATCAGCCAGAAGTCCATTGATGAGTATGTGCCGCTGTCATTGGGGTCAGACGGCTCTATTACGACACAGTTTACCATGACGACGCTGGAAGAATTAGGACTTTTGAAAATGGATTTCCTGGGGCTTCGTACTCTGACCGTAATCCAGGACGCCGCCAGGCTTGCGGGGGAGAGCAGCGGAGATGTCATTGACTTGGAGAAGATTGACTATGACGATAAAAAGGTGCTTGGATCAATAGGGACAGGTCGGACTGACGGCATTTTCCAGTTGGAAAGCAGCGGGATGAAAAGCTTCATGAAGGAGTTAAAACCCCAGAATTTAGAGGATGTGATTGCGGGGATTTCCCTGTACCGTCCGGGGCCTATGGACTTCATTCCCCAATATATCAGGGGAAAAGATCATCCGGAAACGATTACCTACGATTGTCCGCAGCTTCAGTCGATTCTTGCCCCTACCTACGGCTGTATCGTATATCAGGAGCAGGTTATGCAGATTGTGCGCGACCTGGCGGGCTACACCCTGGGGCGAAGCGACCTTTTGCGCCGTGCCATGTCCAAGAAGAAGGGCGACGTCATGCAGAAGGAGAGGCAGAGCTTTGTATATGGAAATAAGGAGGAAGGCGTTCCAGGCTGTATTGCAAACGGCATTGACGAGAATACTGCCAATAAGATTTACGATGAGATGATTGACTTTGCCAAATATGCGTTTAATAAGTCACATGCAGCGGCTTATGCAGTGGTGGCATATCAGACGGCATGGCTGAAATACTATTATCCCGTAGAGTTCATGGCTGCGCTTATGACCTCGGTGATTGACGCGCCAAGCAAGGTGGCGGAGTATATTTATACCTGCCGGCAGATGGGAATTGAGATTCTGTCGCCGGACATCAATAAGGGCGAGGGGAATTTCTCTGTGGATGGGGGAAATATCCGCTATGCGCTTACTGCGATTAAGAGTATCGGGCGTCCTGTGATTGCCGCGATTATTGAAGAACGGGAGGCCAGGGGGAATTTCCGCAATCTGAAGGATTTTATTGAACGGATGGCAGGGAAGGATATTAATAAACGGACGATTGAGAACTTTATCAAGTCAGGTACGTTTGACAGCCTGGGAGGGACAAGAAAACAGTACATGGTCATCTATGTACAGATTATGGACCAGGTGAACCAGGAACGGAAATACTCCATGACCGGCCAGTTGTCCCTGTTTGACATGGTGGGCGAGGAACAGAAGGCCGAGTTCGATGTGCCTCTGCCGGATGTGGGCGAGTATGAGAAGGAGACGAAATTCGCCTTCGAGAAGGAAGTGTTGGGCTTCTATTTAAGCGGGCATCCCATGGAGGAATATGAGGAGAAATGGCGGAAAAATATTTCCAAGACCACGCTGGATTTTCAGCTTAATGAAGATACCGGAAGAACCGGAGTACGCGAAGGGATGCGGGAGGTCATTGGCGGTATGATTACGTCAAAGACCATCAAGTATACCAAGCAGAATAAAGTGATGGCCTTTCTTACCCTTGAGGATTTGGCGGGAGCCGTGGAGGTGGTTGTATTTCCGCGGGACTATGAGAAGAACCAGCAATACCTGATTGAAGATGCGAAGGTTTTCATTCGGGGCAGAGTGTCAGAGGAGGATGAGGCGGCCAGTAAGCTGATTTGTGAGAAGGTGATTCCTTTTGAGCAGACGAAGCGAGAGCTGTGGCTTCAGTATGCCGATAAGGAAACCTATCTGAAAGGAGAGGCAGAGCTTTTTGAGCTGCTTCAGGATTCGGACGGACAGGATATTGTGGTGATTTACTGTAAGAAGGAGAAGGCTGTAAAGCGTTTGGCAGCTAATAGAAGCGTCAATGCGGATAGACTCCTGCTGAACAAATTGACGAATTATCTGGGAGAATCTTGTGTAAAAGTAATAGAAAAACCCATTGAAAACCTTTGTTAAATAATGTACAATGATGGTCGAGAGAGACAGATAGAAAATGATTCCAGTGGAATGGTCATTTTGCGCTGGGATCATGGATACTCAACATGAAATGACTACACATGGAGGAATGATTTATGGCAAAAGTAATTCGTACAATCGGAGTATTAACCAGTGG
>CAJUBG010000035.1 GCA_910584575.1 uncultured Dorea sp. | reverse complement strand
AGCTTTTCGATAAGGCAAACCGCATTTTGGATGAAAAATCGCTTTCACAGGAGGGCAAAGCGAAACACAGCAACCGTTATCCGTTTTCTGGGAAAATTAAATGCGGATGCTGCGGTTCGAGTTATGTGGCGAGATATAAAACCCGAAAAAATGGAAGCCGCTATAAGGCGTGGCGGTGTCTTGAAGCTGCAAGGCATGGAAGCCCTCATGTGGACAAAGCAGGGAATCAAGTTGGATGCAGGGGACTTAGCATACGCAACGAAGATGCAACCCACATCATGTACCTTGTCACGAGCAGCTTAAAATATAATAAGGAGAAAATCACTAATAATTTGCTTGCTATTATCAAGTCTATTATCGCAATGGATACCACAGGTACAGACAGTGAGAAACTAAAATCACAGATAAAAGCCATTGAACAAAAACGCACAAACCTCATTGACCTTTATACATCTGGCGATATTACCAGAGATGAATTTTCAGCAGCAAGGGCAAAATGTGAGAATGAGATTGCCGAACTGCAATCCGTGATAGATAGCATAGACAAACAAAGGGAGATGATTGAAAAACAGCAAGAGCTTGTCGCTGAAATTACAGAAGCGATGAATGAGCTTATAAACGGCGTGGAATATGAAGATGATTTTTACAAAGAAATCTTAGATAAAATGGTTGTGAATGATAAAGACCATATTGACGTGTATTTGAACCTGCTCCCCCTCAAATGGAGCTATACGGTTGCAAAAAGCGTAAGCTGTCCGCAGGGTAAACCGCTAAAAAAAGCGCAAGCCCCTGAGATGGAACATTTCAGGGGCTTCTCTACCAATATCCGTCAGTATCCCCGTCACCTCCTTATAAGGCATGGTATACCGCTGCGACAGATACCTCATAGAAGCCGCCAGCTCGCCGTCAGGCCCGCCGAACTGAGTAATAATAACCTGTGCAATCTTTGGATTCGTCTGCGTAATCTTTACCGGGTGCTGTAATCTTTTTTCATAATTCCACATATACTAGCATCCTCCTTCCTGCCAGGGCCATGGCTCATTAATCCAGCACCAGTATTCAGCAGGGGTGCAGGCTGTGTCCAGTGTCAGCGGGCCATAATATTTGGCATACTCTCTGAGGGCCGAAACCCGCTGCTTCTTAAATTCCTCAAAATATTCCAGCGCATCCTCATCGCATGGATGGGTGTCCAGAAACAGTTTCACATCGTCAACTGCGAAGCTGACCACATTAATCCATTCTAATAATTCGCCGCGGTTTGGTTTGTTTTCTGTCATCTGCAACAACCTCCCATCCCGATTCCTTTGAAGGGTTTATCTAATTCCTCGAAAATAGTCCCCCTGTGAAATCCTTTTTCTGCTTCGTAGAGATTCCGCCATTCCTGCCATGGAACGTAGGCCATAGCCAGCGGCATACCGTTTAATTCGTCGTACTCGGCATTATCGTCGCAGCAAGAAGGCTCGGCGACAGGCTGGCAGGGCATAACAGGCTGCGGCATGGGAGCCGGAGTCGGGGCCGGTCTGCCGCAGCCGTTTCGCCGCATGTAATCCGATGTGTTGTAGCGATAGTTCGGCATATGTGTTTCTCCTTCCTATTAAGAACATTTGCAATAACATTGTATGGAAAAATTAGAAATCGGTGCGTGTTTTCCTTCGTTTGAAGGTTGTTTTTGGCGCGGTATCTGAGTATAATAGATACGATGGGAGTGTAAATATATGGCAAAGAATCAAAGAGTAAGAAAGCAAAAGGCAGGGAATACAAGGGAAAGGGAGAAAAAGAACGGGAATGGCATCCGTTTCTTTGACTTTAACCTGCTTACTGTGCTGATTTTCCTGATCTGTTTTGGACTGGTCATGCTGTATAGCACCACAGCGTACAGCGCCCTGGTGGAGCATCAGGACAGCATGTACTATTTTAAGCGGCAGCTCGTTTTCTATGTGGCAGGCTTTGCGGGCATGTATATTGTGGCGAAGATAGATTACCATGTGTATATAAAATGGGCGAATATGATTTATTTCTTTTCTATATTTATGATGGCTTTGGTGCAGACGCCCCTGGGAAAAGAAGTGAAGGGAGCCAGGAGATGGATTCGTCTGCCCTTCAATCAGCAGTTACAGCCTGCGGAGATAGCCAAGATTGCTGTGATTCTGTTTATCCCTGTGCTAATCTGTAATCTGGGCAAGGAGATAAAGACATGGAGGGGAATCCACAAAGTGCTTCTGTGGGGCGGCTTCTCGGCTGTCTGCGTGTTGGTGCTGACGGACAACTTAAGTACGGCGATTATTGTGATGGGGATTACCTGCATCATGATTTTCGTGGTGCATCCTAAGACCAAGCCCTTTGTTATCATTGCGGCGGCGGGTCTTGTCTGTGTCATTGCGGGAGTGAAGGTCTTAGGAACCATGCTTGAGACCAGCGAGAATTTCCGTCTGCGGCGGATTCTTGTGTGGCTGAATCCAGAGGGACATGCCGAGGACGGAGGGTATCAGGTCTTACAGGGCTTATATGCGGTTGGCTCTGGCGGCTTCTTCGGGAAGGGCTTAGGCAACAGCGCGCAGAAAATGATTATGCCGGAGGTTCAGAATGATATGATTCTCTCGATTGTCTGTGAAGAACTTGGAGTTTTCGGCGTGATTATTGTATTGGTCTTGTTTGGGCTTCTGCTGTACAGGCTCATGTTTGTGGCGCAGAATGCGCCGGATATGTACGGTTCTCTGGTGGTGACGGGGATTTTCGCCCACGTTGCGCTTCAGGTTGTGCTGAACATTGCGGTTGTGACGAACCTGATTCCCACCACAGGTATCACGCTGCCGTTTATCAGTTATGGGGGAACGTCAAGCCTGTTTCTGATGGTGGAGATGGGAATTGCCCTTGGAGTGTCCAGAAGAATTAAAATCAGTGAATAAAATACTTTCATTTCCGGTATAAATATGGTATGATTATTCATGTAGTATTGAAAACTACATAGTATAGAATTTAATGACATGCTGAGGCGAGCTGAGAACCGTATGAGGAGAGCATGACGGGAGGATGAAGATGAGTTATAAGATTATAGTAGATAGCTGCGGAGAGCTGACAGATGAGATGAAAGGGTCAGGGTGTTTTGAGACGGCATCCCTGGAGATTGATGTAGAGGATTATCATATTATAGATGACGAGACCTTTGACCAGGCAGATTTTTTGAAGCGGGTGGCGGCGTGTCCCACATCCCCTAAGTCCTCCTGCCCGTCTCCGGAGAGGTATATGGAGGGGTATCGCTGCGAGGCGGACCATGTCTATGCGGTCACGCTGTCGGCTGAGCTGAGTGGTTCTTATAACAGCGCAATCCTGGGAAAGAATCTGTATCATGAGGAATACGGTGAGAAGGATATCTATGTATTTAATTCACGTTCAGCCTCCGTCGGTGAGACGCTAATCGCCATGAAGGTTGTGGAATGTGAAGAACAGGGTATGGAATTTGAACAGGTGATAGAGACGGTGGAGGCGTACATTAGCGAGCAGCACACCTATTTTGTGCTGGAGACGCTGGATACCCTGCGCAAGAACGGAAGGCTTAAGGGCGTCAAGGCAATAGTGGCAACTGCCCTTAATATCAAGCCGGTCATGGGCTCGACGCCGGAGGGCACGATTGCGCAGCTTGGACAGGGGCGGGGAATTAAGAAGGCCCTGGCTAAGATGACGGATGAGATTGTGAAGGATTTGAAGGACTCCAGGGAGAAGATTCTGGCGATTTCCCACTGTAACTGCCGGGAACGTGCGGAGTATGTTCGAGAAGTATTGATGAAGAAGGCGGAGTTTAAGGATACAGTGATTTTGGATACGGCGGGCATCAGCAGTATGTATGCTGCGGACGGCGGTGTAATTGTGGTTGTATAATTTTCTGATTTGTGGTAGAATGAATTGCGGATATCAGAAGGAGAAGGAGACATCAGAGAACATGAGTCAGGAAAAGGTTGATAAATATAAACAGGAAAAAGCGAACCGCAAGAAGAATATGAAGAAGGAGAAGGCCCAGAACGCCCTTCGGAAGTGTGCGGTTGTGGTAGTAGGGGCCGTGCTGATTGGATGGATCGGTTATTCTGCGTATGGAGCCTATGAGGCCAGAAAGCCGCAGCAGGAGGCACAGCTTGATTATTCTGCTTTGGTTGGAATGGCGACTGAGCTTGAGAAGGTGAACGGGTCAGCGCAGTAACGTCTTGAAGCTGCCAAAGGCATACTTTCATACGTGCCCACACAAGGGGGCGGACTTTGTCCGCCAGAGTGAGAAGGGTGAACTCCGTCCAAAAGTGTATTAGAATAGTAAGGGACTGTTGCATTAAGCAAGAGAATTACAAGATATTGCAGATTTGTTTTTAGAGGATACGATATCTTGTACATCTTATGTTTAGTGGAACAGTCCCCCTTTTTTTGCGCCGTAAAATAGGAGTTACGGCGTCCGTTTTTTGGGCGTAAACAGCAGTTCGAGAGCAGATTTTTCATTTTTGTGCAAATTCCCAAAAAATCAAAAAGGGGTTGAAATAGTCAAAAAAGTAGTTTACAATGAGTTCAAGTGGTAGAGAGTGGTAGAAAGTGGAACAAAGTGGTGATAAAGTGGTGCCACTTGGAAGAAGGTGTGTTCATACATGTTAAGGGGGGAGTATAGCCATAATATAGATACCAAGGGCAGATTGATCATTCCTGCGAAGTTTCGTGAAGATCTAGGGGAGAATTTCTTCATAACCAAAGGAATGGAGAAGTGCCTGTATGTATACCCAGAGAAGGAATGGAACATCTTTGAAGACAAGCTTAACAAACTACCTACTACGACTGACAAGAAAGCCCGCGACCTTGCCCACTTTTTCCAGGGAAGCGCAGTAGAGGGAGAGCTGGACAAGCAGGGAAGGACATTAATACCTTCTACCTTGAGAGAATTTGCATATCTGGAAAAAGAGGTAGTATTTATCGGTATGGGGAAGCGTGCCGAGATTTGGGACAAGGCGAGATGGGATGCGAAGAATGCTGAATTGGAAGAAAACATTGAGGATATTGCATCCGATATGGAAGCTGGCGGATTTAGTATCTGATAAGAGGGAGAGGATATGGAATTCGAGCACAGATCAGTATTGTTACAGGAGACAATCGATGGGTTATCCATCAAACCAGACGGCGTCTATGTGGATGGCACACTGGGAGGAGGCGGTCACAGCCTTGAGGTGTGTAAGCGTCTGGGACCAAAGGGGAGTATTGTAGGAATAGACCAGGATGCCGCTGCCATCAAGGCGGCAGGTATTCGACTGAAAGACTTCGGGGAGAAGGTCACCATAGTCAGGAGTAACTATTGTGATATGAAGTCGAGACTCCATGAATTAGGAATTGATAAGGTTGACGGGATTATCCTTGACCTGGGCGTATCGTCCTACCAGTTGGACACGGCAGAACGGGGGTTTTCATACCGGGAGGACGCGCCGCTGGATATGAGGATGGACACCAGGCAGAAGATGACGGCCAGAGACATTGTCAATGACTATGAAGAAAAAGAGCTTTACCGTGTAATTCGTGATTACGGGGAGGATAAGTTTGCGAAGAATATCGCCAGACATATCGTAATCGAGCGCGGGAGAGCGCCAATCGAGACGACGGGCCAATTGACTGAGATTATAAGACGGGCCATACCGATGAAGTTTCAGAAGAAGTCGGGACATCCGGCGAAGCGGACGTTTCAGGCGATCCGCATTGAGCTGAATCGAGAATTGGAGGTCTTGCGGGATTCATTGGACGACATGATCGATTTGTTAAAGCCGGGAGGGAGGTTATGTATCATAACGTTCCACTCGCTGGAGGACAGGATTGTAAAGAGCGCTTTTAAGAAGAATGAGCATCCATGCACCTGTCCGTCGGATTTTCCGGTATGTGTATGCGGGAAAGTCTCAAAGGGGAGTATTGTTACTAAAAAGCCGATTTTACCGGACGAGGAGGAATTAAAGGAAAACAGCCGCGCAAAGAGTGCGAAGCTTAGGATCTTTGAACGGGTATAACAAAAGAGGCAGGAGATTTGACGGGAAGGGGTGACTTACATGGCAGCAAAGAATCGTGCCAATCATGGGCAGCAGTACAGAAGACGGGGAAACCAGACACCGTATGTCTACGGGAACGTGGCGGTAGAGGTGGAGCCGAGATACCGTGAGCAGTCACCTGAAAGACCAAAGAAAAAGGTCAGCAAGCAGGTTTTAAAGAACCGGAAACAGGCGCTTCATATGAATTCCGCCTATGTGATTTTCCTTACTGTGGCGGCAGTCACAGCGGTCATTGTGTGTGTGAACTATGTGAAGCTTCAGTCGCGCATCACGGATCGCTCGAAGAACATCACAGCCATGCAGGAGGAGTTGGCGAATTTAAGAGAAAAAAATAATGCCAGTTATAATGCTGTGATGGATTCTGTGAATCTTGACGAGATCAGGGAACGCGCCCAGAACCAACTGGGCATGGTTTATGCTTCTCCTGAGCAGATTGTGGAATATGACAATCCGGCTACGGATTATGTCAGGCAGTTTGAAGAAATTCCCGATGACGGTGTGCTTGCCCAGTCAGACAAACGCAGCAGATAGGGGTGTGACATGGCAAAGAATACAAAGAGTTTATTGCGGACAAAATTTACAAAATTCATGCAGAAAAAGCTGGTATTATTGTTTGTGACGATTATACTGGCTTTTGTTATCTTAGTGGGAAGGATTACTTATATCAATGCCTCCAACGGCTCGGACTATACCAAGATCGTGCTTGACAGGCAGCAGTATGACAGCAGGACGATTCCGTTTAAGAGAGGCGACATTGTGGACCGTAACGGTACGAAGATCGCCACCAGCGAACGGGTTTACAATGTAATCCTGGACGTCCAGTATATGTTAAGCGACGAGGACTATATTGAGCCTACCATAGCCGCCCTTCGGGACTGCTTCGGAATCGAGGAGGCCGCGGTGCGCCAGATTATGGAGGAAAAGCCGTCAAGCCGTTACAGTATCCTGAGAAAAGGCGTGGACTACGCCACAGCCCAGGCTTTTGAGGCGATTGACGCGGACGAGGAGAATTACCCGAATGTCAGGGGAATCTGGCTGGAGGACGACTATATCCGTAAATATCCCTACAATACCTTAGCCAGCGACGTGATAGGGTTTACGGTGAATGGAAATGTGGGAAGCTGTGGGATTGAGGCGTCCTACAATTCGATTCTGAATGGGACGGACGGCAAGGAATACGGGTATCTGGACGAGGATTCCACATTTGAACGTACGGTCAAAGAGCCGACCACAGGAAACACAGTGGTTTCCACCATTGACCTTCAGGTGCAGAATATTGTGGAGAAGCACATCCTTGCATTTAACGAGGCCCACAAGAATGAGGCAAGGCCGGGGGAGGGCAGCAAGAATACGGCGGTGCTAATCATGAATCCCCAGAACGGTGAGATTCTGGCGCAAGCCTCCTATCCGAATTTTGATTTGAACCAGCCCAGGGATTTGACCAGGTACTATCCGGCGGAAGCTATTGAGGCCATGTCGGAGGAGGAGAAGGTTGAAAAATATAACGAGCTATGGAATAATTTCTGTGTCAGCGAGCCTTATGAGCCGGGCTCTACCTTCAAGCCCTTTACCATAGCGGCGGGACTGGAGACGGGTATACTGACAGGGGGAGAGAGTTATTCCTGTGGAGGAATGCTTCATGTGGGCGACCATGATATCCACTGTAACAACAGAAGCGGCCACGGCTCCCAGACCTTGAAGCAGGCTCTTGAGAATTCCTGCAATGTGGCGCTGATGCAGATTGGGCAGAGCTTAGGCAAAGAGGAATTCAGCAGATACCAGGAGTTGTTCGGCTTCGGGGAGTCCACCGGAATTGACCTGCCAAGGGAATCTACGGGAATTCTCTATGATTCCGAGAACATGGATTCCGCCAGTCTGGCGACGAATGCTTTTGGACAGAATTTTAATACCACCATGGTGCAGCTTGGCGCGTCTTTTTGCTCCCTGATAAATGGGGGAGACTACTATAAGCCCCGCGTTGTGAAGCAGATCTGGGATGAAAACGGCGACCTGGTGGAGAATAAGAATCCCGTTGTGCTTAGAAAGACCGTTTCCAAGGAAACCAGCGACATCCTCAAGGATTATATGCTTGGGGTTGTGGAGGAGGGAACCGGCAAATCCGCGGCAATCGAGGGGTACGACCTGGGGGGAAAGACGGGAACAGCGGAGAAGCTGCCCCGTTCGGCCAATAATTATCTATTGTCCTTTATCGGGTACGCGCCTCAGGAGAATCCTCAGGTAATGGTCTATGTAATCGTGGACGAGCCAAATGTGGCAAAGCAGGAGGTATGCGCTTATGCGATTCAGCTTGCGGCTGACATTATGAGGGAGGTGTTCCCATATCTTGGGATTGAGAAGGCGGCAAACGATGTTGCGCCTGAGGCCGTAAACTAAGAATATTCGGACATAGGATTCATAACCTTGCAAAAGCAGTAATAAATTATACAAACAGCTTTTGCGAGGTTTTTGAATTATGAAGAATAAAACATATAATAAGAGGAAGATACTGGTCGTATTCGTCGTCGCCGCCGTAATTATCCTGGCTCTGGTGGGAAGGCTTGTGTATCTGATGGTATTCGATGCAAAATACTATCAGAAGAAGGCGGAGGACCTCCATGAGAGGGAACGGGAGATTAAGGCTGCCCGCGGTGAGATTCTGGACGCCCGCGGTACGGTGCTTGCCACCAACAAGACGGTCTGCACGATATCCGTGATTCACAGCCAGATACGTGAGCCGGAGAAGGTGATTAAAACTCTGGCGGAGGCTCTTGGGATGGACGAGGAGACTGTCAGAGGGCGTGTGGAGAAGGTGTCCTCTATGGAGAGAATCAAGACCAACGTGGATAAGGAGACAGGGGATAATATCCGTAACATGGAGTTAGACGGCGTGAAGGTAGACGAGGATTTTAAACGCTACTATCCTTATAATGAGCTTGCCTCCAAGGTGCTTGGCTTTACGGGCGGAGATAATCAGGGAATCATCGGGCTGGAGGTAAAGTATGAGGAGTATTTGAAGGGCAAGAACGGGACGATTCTGACCACCACTGACGCCAGGGGCGTGGAGTTAAACGGCGTGGCTGAGGATCGGGTTGAGCCTGTGGCGGGTAACACGCTGCAAATCAGCCTGGATTACAATATCCAGATGTACGCGCAGCAGATGGCGGAGAAGGTGATGGAGGAAAAGCAGGCGGACAAAGTGGGAATCCTGCTGATGAATCCCCAGAACGGTGAGATTCTTGCCATGGTAAATGTGCCGGAGTTTAATCTCAACGACCCGTTTACCCTGAACACCGGTGCAGACAGCGCCTCCATGTCGGACGAGGACCGTCAGAACGCGCTGAACCAAATGTGGAGGAACGGCTGCATCAACGACACCTATGAGCCAGGCTCTACCTTCAAGGCTATCACAGCCTCCGCCTGCCTGGAGGCAGGGGCGGTCAGGCTTGAGGATACCTTTAGCTGTCCCGGCTACCGGGTGGTGGAGGATCGGAAGATCCGCTGCCATAAGGTAGGAGGCCACGGGGGAGAGAATTTCGTCCAGGGCATCCAGAATTCCTGCAACCCAGTGTTTATTGATATCGGACTTCGCCTGGGAACCGATAATTTCTATAAATATTTCCAGCAGTTTGGGCTGATGGATTTGACAGGAGTGGATCTTCCGGGGGAGGCGGGCACCATCATGCACAAGAAGGAAAATGTAGGGCTGGTGGAGTTGGCGACCATGAGTTTTGGACAGTCTTTTCAGGTGACCCCTATGCAGATGGCCACCACCTTCAGCGCCCTGATAAACGGAGGGAGAAGGGTGACTCCCCATTTCGGCGTGCGTATACTGGATTCTGAGGGGAAAGAGGTGGAGGAGTTTAAATATGAGGAGAAGAAGGGGATTGTCTCAGCGGAAACCTCAGCCACCATGCGGATGCTGCTTGAGAGCGTGGTGTCCGAGGGCTCAGGGAAAAACGCGTATATTGAAGGGTACTCCATCGGAGGCAAGACTGCCACATCGCAGACCCTTCCCAGAAGCGCTAACAAATACATTTCTTCCTTTATCGGCTTCGCGCCGGCAGACGACCCTCAGGTGCTTGGTATGTGCGTCATCTACAATCCCCAGGGCATCTATTACGGGGGGACCATTGCGGCGCCGGTGGTACGGAATATATTTGAGAGCATATTGCCCTATCTTGGCATTGAAAAAGAGTAGGAAATGAAGTATACTAGGATAGTTAAAATTAATTATTAACGAAAGAGATAAAGAGGTGGATGTATGGATTATAGTGTTTTGATTCCAGTGCTGATTGCATTTGCGCTGAGCGTGGTGATGGGACCGCTGATTATCCCTGTGCTCAGAAAATTAAAGATGGGCCAGACGGAGAGAGAGGAGGGAGTGAAGTCTCACCTTAAGAAAGCGGGTACTCCTACCATGGGAGGCGTCATCATCCTTTTGAGCGTGGTGGTCACGTCGGTCATTTACATCAAGGATTATCCAAAGATCATCCCGATTCTGTTTGTGACTCTTGGCTTTGGACTGATTGGTTTCCTGGACGACTATCTGAAGGTGGTGATGAAGCGTTCGGACGGCCTGTTCCCGAAACAGAAGATGGCTCTGCAGATTGTGGTGACGGCAATATTCGCGTTTTATATTATAAAGTTTACGGATGTCTCCCTTGCCATGCTGGTTCCCTTTACAGGAGGAAAGTATTGGAACATAGGGTGGCTTGCGATTCCGCTTCTGTTTGTCGCCGTAATCGGGACGGTGAACGGCGTGAATTTTACAGACGGGCTGGACGGCCTGGCCTCCAGCGTGACCGTACTGGTGGCTACATTTTTCACGGTGGTGGCTATCGGGACAAAGAGTGGGATAGAGCCCATTACCTGCGCCGTGGTGGGCGCGCTGCTTGGCTTTTTGCTGTTTAACGTATATCCTGCCAGCGTGTTTATGGGGGATACCGGCTCGCTTGCTTTGGGCGGGTTTGTGGCGTCCACGGCTTATATGCTTCAGATGCCGATTTTCATCATTATTGTGGGACTAATCTATCTGGTGGAAGTATTGTCGGTTATGATACAGGTGACATATTTTAAGAAGACAGGCGGCAAGCGCTTCTTTAAGATGGCGCCGATACATCATCATTTTGAGCTGTGCGGATGGTCAGAGACAAGGGTGGTAGCGGTATTCTCCATCATTACCGCGCTGCTCTGCCTGATTGCGCTGATGGCTATGTAGGAGGAGACATGTAATATGGAAGTAACGAAGAAGAAGGTTCTGGTATTCGGCTGCGGAATCAGCGGAATCGGGGCGGTGAAGCTGTTGGAGGAAAAGGGGGCGCTTGTGACGCTCTATGACGGCAACGAGAAACTCTCTGAAGCTGACCTGAGGGGGAAGCTTGGGGCAGACAGCAGGGCTAGGATTGTGCTTGGTGAGTTTCAGGAGGAGTTATATGACACTCTGGATATCGCCATCCTAAGTCCGGGCGTTCCTACGGATTTACCGGTTGTGGACCGGATGCGCAAGAAGGGGATACTGATTACAGGAGAGGTAGAGCTTGCCTATGAGACCGGAAAGGGAGATGTGCTTGCCATTACTGGAACCAACGGGAAGACGACCACCACGGCTTTACTGGGCGAGATTATGGCAAACTACAAAAAGACTTTTGTGGTGGGCAATATCGGCAACCCCTATACGACTGCCGTATCTGAGATGGATGAGGCTTCGGTTACGGTTGCGGAGATGAGCAGCTTCCAGTTGGAGACAATCATAGATTTTCGTCCCAAGGTCAGCGCCATTCTTAATTTTACTCCGGATCATTTAAACCGCCATCACACCATGGGAGCATACGTGAATGCGAAGAAGAATATTGCGAGGAACCAGACAGGGGAGGATTACTGTATCCTGAACTATGAGGACCCTATTACACGGGAATTTGGCGAAAATATACGGGCGCAGGTTCTATATTTCAGCAGCCGGCGTAAACTAGAAAAGGGCATCTATCTTGAGGATGGAAATATTATTTACAGGAACGGCACAGAAGTACGGCTCTGCAAAGTGGATGAGCTGAACCTTCTGGGAACTCACAACTATGAAAATGTCATGGCGGCGGCGGCGATGGCCCTGGTGTACGGCGTGCCCCAGGATATAGTCAGAAAAGGCGTGCTGGCGTTTAAAGGGGTTGAGCATCGGATTGAGTATGTGACGGAGAAGAACGGCGTTGTATTCTATAATGACTCCAAGGGCACTAATCCGGACGCGGCTATCAAGGGAATCCAGGCCATGAACCGCCCTACCGTATTGATTGGGGGCGGGTATGATAAGGATTCTGTGTATACGGATTGGATTAAGAGTTTTGACGGTAAAGTTAAGAAGCTGATTTTAGTTGGCGCCACCAGGGAGAAGATTGCAAAGGATGCGCTCTCCTGCGGCTTTACAGATTATGAGTTTGCAGAGACGTTTGAGGAGGCTGTCCTTCGGGCGGCGGCTCTTGCAAAGGCGGGGGATGCGGTGCTGTTGTCGCCTGCCTGCGCAAGCTGGGGAATGTTTCCAAACTATGAGGTACGTGGAGAGAAGTTTAAAGAGATTGTAAATTCCTTATAAGGAGTGGCATATATTGACACAGTCTAAGAACAGAAAGTATAATTATGATTATACGCTTCTTACCGCGTTATTTCTGCTTGTAATCACGGGGCTTGTGATTCTATACAGTACGAGTGCGTACAATGGGGACGTAAAGTTCCATGATTCGTTTTATTACTTAAAGAAGCAGGTATTTGCGACGTTACTTGGAATCGCCGGTATGTTCGTGGTTGCTAATATGGATTATCATGTGTGGCGGCATTTTGCCGTTCTCGGTTATCTGACGGCGATCCTTTTGTCAGTGGCAGTCTTGTTCATAGGTGATGAGATTAACGGTTCCAAAAGATGGCTGTCTTTGGGGCCGTTATCTTTTCAGCCGTCGGAGTTTGCCAAGGTTGCGCTGATTTTGTTCCTTGCCCAGATGGTGACGAAGAATGTTAAGGATATCGGGAAAATGCGGACCATGCTTAAGATTATGGTAATGATTCTTCCGGTGGTGGGCCTTGTGGGGGCAAGCAACTTAAGTACAGCCATCATTATTCTTGGAATCGGCGTTATATTGATTTTCGTGGCAAGCCCCAAGTACGGGCAGTTTATTTTTATGGGACTTTTGGGCGTAGGCTTCATGGCCGTGTTCCTTGCATTGGAGAGCTACCGGCTAGAACGGCTGGCAATCTGGAGGAATCCGGAAGCCTATGAGAAGGGATATCAGACGCTTCAGGGATTATACGCCATTGGGTCCGGAGGCTTGTTCGGGCGTGGGCTTGGGGAGAGCATCCAGAAGTTAGGCTTTGTTCCGGAGGCGCAGAACGACATGATTTTCTCTATTATCTGTGAGGAGTTGGGCTTGTTCGGCGCAGGGTTTGTGTTAATCTTATTTTTGATTTTAATCTGGCGGTTTTTTGTGATTGCCACCCATGCAAGCGATTTGTTCGGCGCGTTAATCGCCACAGGCGCCATGGGACATATGATGATTCAGGTAATCCTGAATATCGCCGTAGTTACGAACACCATACCCAATACGGGGATTACGCTGCCGTTTATCAGCTACGGAGGGACTTCAGTTATGTTTCTTCTGGTGGAAATGGGGCTTGTGCTCAGCGTATCGTCTTTGGTAAAATAGGGGAGTATGAAGAATGGGAAACAGGAGAAGAAGGAAGAAAAGGTCACACAGGATATACGCATTGATCGTTCTTTTGCTAGGGGCAGCGATTATTGCGGCAGTTCTCTTTCTTTTGTTCTATGTCCAGAAGATTGAGGTCAAGGGAAACAACTATGTGACGGAGAAGGAGATTATTGAAGCGGTTCAGGACGACGAGCTTTCGGTAAATGCATTGTATATTCTGGGGAAATATGCCCTGGGAAGGGGTAAGACCCTGCCAAGTCTTGAACGGATGAAGGTGGGCTTAAAAGCGCCGTGGATTGTGAAGGTTGAGG
The DNA here is from genome assembly GCA_910584575.1 of uncultured Dorea sp. Classification (GTDB taxonomy): domain Bacteria; phylum Bacillota; class Clostridia; order Lachnospirales; family Lachnospiraceae; genus Sporofaciens. Next base: position 24,070 of record CAJUBG010000035.1, on the reverse strand, counting down.
TGAAGGAGAAGCCCATTGTGGGATACATACAGAACAAAGAGCTCTATGACTATTTCGATAAGGAGGGGCTTGTGGTGCTGGAATCCACCGAGCTGATTGACGGGGTTCCCTATATCGAGGGGATTGGCGTGGGAGAGGTGAAGCTCTATGGGCATCTGAAAAGTAAGAATAGCAAGCTCTTTGAGCAGATTCTTGAGACCTCCAGGGAGATTACCAAGCATGAGCTTAAGCCGGACCGGATCGTGTGCGAGGAGGATGTGATCTGTCTGTATATCGGAAGGATTCGGGTTTGTCTCGGCAAGAATGTGTCGTCTGTGCAGATTGCGCAGATTCAGCCGATTCTTGAGAAGATTGGGGATAAGGAGGGAACCCTGCATCTGGAAAACTACTCTGAGGTTCAGGGGACCATTACATTTGAGGAGGGGCCGCTGCCGCAGGAGGCGGACGCCGGAGAGGGGCAGGATGGTTTGAATGGTTCCCAGGGGGCGGACGCCGGAGAGCCACAGGATGACGCAGGGGGTGCGCAGGAGGCCGCTGCCGGAGAAGGGCAGGATGGTTTGAATGGTTCTCAGGAGACAGGAATTGGAGTTCAAGAAGAAAAGCAGGAATAAAATTGAGAAAAATAGAGGAATTCTATTGATATTTTGCACAAAAGTCTATATTATATAGTATATATGGCAAAGAACACATTTCATTTGCTCTATGTGTGGGATGTATAATATATAATAAGGATAACAAAGGAGGAGAAACCCTTGCTAGAAATTAAAACGAATGAATCAGAAGCTGCGGCGAAGATAATTGTTGTTGGAGTCGGCGGCGGCGGCAATAATGCTGTGAACCGAATGATTGATGAGCAGATTGCCGGTGTTGAGTTTATTGCAATTAATACAGATAAGCAGGCGCTTCAGTTATGTAAGGCGCCGACACTTATGCAGATTGGTGAGAAGATTACGAAAGGGCTTGGCGCAGGCGCAAGGCCGGAGATTGGCGAGAAGGCTGCGGAGGAGAGCGCGGAGGAGGTGTCGTCAGCTCTTAAGGGCGCGGACATGGTGTTCGTAACCTGCGGTATGGGCGGCGGTACAGGAACCGGCGCGACTCCCGTGGTTGCGCGGATTGCCAAAGAGCTTGGCGCTCTGACGGTTGGCGTTGTAACGAAGCCTTTCCGTTTCGAGTCCAAGACACGTATGAACAATGCGCTGTCAGGAATCGAGAAGCTAAAAGAAAGCGTTGACACTCTGATTGTGATTCCGAACGATAAGCTGCTTGAGGTGGTGGACAGGCGTACCACCATGCCTGAGGCGCTTAAGAAGGCGGATGAGGTATTGCAGCAAGGTATCCAGGGCATTACGGACCTGATTAATGTACCTGCTCTCATTAACCTTGACTTTGCGGATGTTCAGACGGTTATGACGGACAAGGGTATTGCGCATATCGGTATCGGACAGGGCCGTGGCGACGATAAGGCTCTTGAGGCTGTTAAGCAGGCTGTATCCAGCCCTCTGCTTGAGACGACGATTGCAGGTGCATCCCACGTTATTATTAATGTATCCGGAGATATTACTCTGATGGATGCTTCTGACGCGGCTGAGTATGTACAGGAGCTTGCAGGAGAGGATGCGAATATTATCTTCGGCGCTATGTATGACGATGCAAGGACAGACGAGGCTACCATCACGGTAATCGCGACGGGTCTTCACAACGTAGGCGGAAGCGCATCCAAGCTTAAGTCAAGGCTTGAGACGCCAAGGGGCGGCGCTATGAATCAGCAGGGCGGATATGACAGAGGTATGCAGCAGGGCGGATACGACAGGTCCATGCAGCAGGGCGGACCGGCTGCGCCGAGGCTGGACTTCGGAATGGGCGGCATGAAGAACAGCGGTGCGTCGGCTATGCCGAGACGTCCGGTGGGCGGAACTGCACCTTCTCTGGATACGCCAAGAACTCCGACCAGCAAGGTGAAGGAGCAGTCTATTAAGATACCGGATTTCTTTAAGAAGTAAGGGTTTGGATTGAGTTTGAATAGAGTTCCATAAGAGATTCGGACACATGGAAGTGTGTTCGGGTCTTTTTGTGATGTTATAATTAAAAATGCCGAGATAGTATAATAGGCGGTTCTCTGGGAGGCCGGATTAGGATATATTCGGGATTGTTTGACAAAATCTGCCAACAAATTACAGAAACCTCCAATTATTTCCATTAATTTGCAGTTTATTCTCTTAAAATTCTTTCTTTTATGTCAAAAAAAGATACAAAGTCTTGTGCCTCAAATCGAGGGATTCCCACAAATCCATTTTCTTTCAAACTATATCTTGTGGTGTGCTCAGTCTGTCGAACGAAAATCGGGATTCGTCCCACCATCTGACAAAATCTTTTTGCCGTGGCTCGTATAATTAATCTTGCTTAAGTAATTAATCGATTTCGTGTCACTGATCGTATTCAAAGAAAGAAGGTGGAGTGTGCAATATGAGTTGTACATAGACGTGTTTTTCCTGGAGAATTTTGCGATGGACTATGTCATGCTTGCGGTTGTGCGCAAGATGCTTGGAAGCTCTGCACCGTACTGGCGGCTCTGTATTGGGGCGCTTACAGGGGCGTTTCTGACCTGCCTTGCCGTGGCCCTGCCGGTTCCATATGCGTCTGTGAAACTCATATTACTCCATGGACTGGCCAATATAGCAATGGTCAAGACAGGGCTTAAGACCGAGGGGATAAGAGAGCTTGCACGGGCCTGGATTCTGCTCTATATCAGCGGCTTCCTGGCAGGCGGAGTTTTCGGCTTCCTCAGACAGTATGTGAGGGCAGGAAGTCTGTTTTTCGCATTGGCTGTCGCCAGCTACTATATGGTATCCGGTATCTGGGGTCTGGTGGCGTACCTGGGACGGCGCAGCCGATACAGATGCCAGGTGGTGCTTCAAAAAGGCGCAAAAAGGGTTACTGTGCAGGCTTTAATCGACACAGGCAACTGTCTAAAGGACGACATTACGGGAAAGCCGGTCAGCATTATTGACAAAAATGTAATCAAGAAACTATGGGGAGAAAATGACATAACAGGAATACGTTATATTTCATATCACTCTATCGGAAAAGCGGAGGGTGTAATGCCATTGGTCACGCTGGATGGGATGTATGTATGCAGAAAAGAAAAGGAATGGATTGAGAAACCGCTGGCAGCCATCTGTGAGGGAGAAATGACGGCTGACCGTTATGAGATGATTTTGAATCCTGATGTCTTAATAGGAGGGATAGACTATGGTAATAAGAGTTGCAGTACCGCATCAATTTAAACTGAAGGTAGTTCCGGATTTTCGGACATTGTTTTTTCCGGATAAAAAGGACGTCCACTATATCGGCGGCTCGGATATTCTGCCGGCCCCGCTGAATACCAGCGAGGAGACGGCGGCAATCAACGACTTAGGCTCAGAGGACGACGAGACGGCGAGGAAAATGCTGATTGAGCACAATTTAAGGCTGGTGGTGTATATTGCGAAAAAATTTGACAATACGGGCGTAGGGGTGGAGGATTTGATTTCCATTGGAACCATCGGGCTAATCAAGGCAATCAATACATTTAACCCGGAAAAGAACATTAAGCTGGCGACCTATGCGTCCCGCTGTATTGAAAATGAGATTCTCATGTATCTTCGCAGGAATAACAAGACTAAGATGGAGGTGTCTATCGACGAACCGTTGAATGTGGACTGGGACGGCAATGAGCTGCTTCTGTCGGACATTCTGGGGACGGAGGAGGACACGATTTATAAGGATTTGGAAAATGAAGTGGAACGCAAGCTCTTGATTAAGGCAATCAGCCGTCTCTCAGGGAGAGAGCGCACGATTATCAAGATGCGGTTTGGCCTGGGGATGCCGGACGGTGAGGAACGGACCCAGAAGGAGGTGGCGGATATTCTCGGAATTTCCCAGTCCTATATATCAAGGCTTGAAAAGAAGATTATGCAGAGATTGAAACGGGAAATGGTGAAGTATTCGTAACAGTTCAGCCTGCAACTGCGCACTTGCTGCGCAGTTAGCAGCCAGTAAAGTAAAACAGACAAGAATCCGCCCCCTTTGCCATAGGCAAACTTCAAATGGGGCGGATTCTGTAACAGCGAAGCCGTAGGCTGAACTGTTACAAGTATTCGTAAAAAATGCAAAGTATTCATAGAAAGAGGCCCCGAATGATGATATAATAAAAGGAAAAAGGGGTTGGAGGTATGAAACTTGAGTTTATTGGGGCGGCTCATGAGGTAACCGGCAGTTGCCATTACCTGAATGCATGCGGAAAGAATATTTTGATTGACTGTGGGTTGGAGCAGGGGCCTGACCTGTATGAGAACCAGGAGTTGCCTGTGCCTGCCAGTGCGATTGACTATATTCTTCTGACACATGCGCATATCGATCATTCCGGCAAGATTCCCCTCCTGTGCAGACAGGGCTTTGCGGGTGAGATTGTTACGACATTTGCCACGTCAGACCTTTGCAACATCATGCTTCGTGACAGCGCCCATATCCAGGAGTTTGAGGCAGAGTGGCGGAACCGGAAGGGAAGGAGAAGCGGAGAGGCTCTTTTTGAGCCGTTGTATACCATGGAGGATGCCGACGCTGCCATCAAACTGTTGGCGCCCTGCGATTATGAGCAGCGGATTACCTTGTGCGAAGGGATTGAGGTGCAGTTCAACGACATGGGGCATCTCTTAGGCTCTGCCAGCATTGAGGTTTGGGTTACGGAGGATGGAGTAACGAAGAAGATCGTTTTCTCCGGCGACGTGGGGAATGCAAACCAGCCGATTATTAAAGAGCCTGTGAAGGTGAAGGAGGCGGACTACATTGTGATTGAGTCCACCTATGGCGACCGGACCCACGGGGATGTGCTTCCTGATTATATCGGTGAGTTTACCAGGATTTTGCGGGAGACATTTGCCAAGGGAGGAAATGTAGTTATTCCCTCCTTTGCGGTAGGGCGCACCCAGGAGCTTTTGTATTTTATCCGAGAGATTAAGGAGAAGGATCTTTTACCGGAGTTCCGTGGATTTGAGGTCTATGTGGACAGTCCGCTGGCGATTGGGGCCACCAATGTATTTAACAAGAATGTGAAGTCTTGTTTTGACGAGGAGGCCATGGCTCTGGTGGAGAAGGGGATTAATCCTCTTTTGTTTTCGGGACTTAAGACCACCATTACAAGCGACGAGTCCCGTATGATTAATTTTGATGAGAAGCCGAAGGTAATCCTGTCTGCATCTGGTATGTGTGAGGCAGGACGGATTCGGCACCATCTGAAGCATAATCTGTGGCGTTCTGAGTGTACCATCTGTTTCGTGGGTTATCAGGCTGTTGGGACTCTGGGGCGCAAGCTGATTGAGGGCGCCGAGAGTGTGAAGCTGTTTGGGGAAAATATTACGGTGAACGCGAAGATTGAAACACTCAAGGGTATCAGCGGACATGCGGATATGAACGGGCTTCTGGATTGGCTTGATGGGTTCGAGAAAAGGCCGGACCGTGTAATCGTGGTTCACGGTGAGGATCAGGTGACGGAGAATTTTGCAAGTCTTGTGGAGGAGACGTTTGGATGTCCGGCGTTTGCGCCGTATTCGGGCGGGACGCTGGACTTAATGACCAATGAGATTCTGACGGAAGGGGTGAAGGCTCCGAAAAAGGCGGTGGAGAAACCGGCGAGAACCCGCGCTGCCCAGGCGTTTCAGCGTGTGGTTGCGGCGGCAAAGAGGCTGCTTGAGGTGGTTTATAAGAACGAGGGGCTGGCGAATAAGGAGTTGGCGAAGTTCGAGACACAGATTCAGAATTTGGCGGATAAGTGGGATCGGTGAGAATGAGATAGGTGGAGAGGCGTTATCAGGAAGGGTGGTAGCGCCTTTTTTATGAATGGCTTAAAAGTCTAGTAAAGTCTATTGAATTAATATACGTAATCCGACGTAAATTTATTGACAGCTATGTAGATGTATGCAATAATGAGGTTGGAGGTGGACAGCTATGTTTAAGGTGAATCCATACAGACCTGGCGCGGGCTTGATGCCTACATATCTTGCCGGACGTGACGAGGATATAGAGAATATAACACAGATGTTTCTTGCACTTACAATGAACATTCCGACACAATCCGTTATTTTCAGTGGACTGAGAGGCGTTGGTAAAACGGTACTGATTAATCGCTTACAGAAAATAGCAGAAGATAAAGATATTTTTTGCAGGCATATTGAAGTGGAAGAACGAAACGACTTCATTTCCCAGATTGCAGCTTGTTCACAGGCATTTCTGCGAAAAGTGAGCGCTAAGGAAAAGTTTAGGAATCTGATACAGAAGCCGTTGGACGCCATAAAAGCATTAGTCATATCTTTTGACCCGAATGATAATACATTTTCTTTATCTTTGCAGGAAAAGGAATTATACAGTTCCACTAATTTAACACAAAGTTTAACAGAAGTGTTTATTACAATAGGAGAGACAGCATATAAAACGGAAATTCCAATCTGCTTTTTTATAGATGAGATACAGTATATGAAACCTGAAGAATTAGGCTCTTTGATAGCTGCTTTACATCGTACGAACCAGTTAGGCTATCCGGTAATGATTATAGGCGCGGGTTTGCCTAAAATCTATAAAATGCTGTCGGACGAAAAGTCGTATTCTGAGAGATTGTTTTTATATAAAGAAATCGGGTTTTTAACGGGAGAACAAGCTAAAAGAGCAATTGAAGAACCGGCAAAAAAATTTGGCGTGTTCTATTCGGACAGTGCAATCGATAAAATTGTCAATGTCACAAAGGGCTACCCGTTTTTTATACAGCAATTATGCCAGATTGTTTTTAACAGCACAGATGGGGATTTCATAGATATTGATGATATCAAGGAGTATATGCCTGCATTTTTTGATACATTGGATACAGGTTTTTTTAAGGTGAGATATGAGAGATGCTCGGAAGGAGACAAAAAATTTATTTTTGCAATGGTAAAATGTGATGAATTGCCATGCACGATTTCTAATATTGCAAAGAAACTGGATAAAAGAGTGAAAATGATTTCACCGACCAGAGCTCAGTTGATTAACAAGGGGATTATATATCCGGTCAGACATTCAGAATTAGATTTTACAGTACCGGAATTTAGTGGGTTTATTAAAAGGGCGGATGAATATATTCAGTGGTGTGAGGAGAGAGAGGCAGGACTTTTAACAATTCAAAAAAGCGAAGATTAAAAAATCGTAGAGTAAGATACTCTGCGAAATTTTTTAAGCAGTTTACAACATAAATTAACAAAAAAATATTAAAAATTATATTAATATACAGAAAAAATAAGAATTATAAGACAATAAATAGATAAATACACAAAAATAATTATACCAATATCTTCTAAATCCATCGAAAAACGATTTAGGTATTGAATTATTCTCATTAGATGGTTATAATGGATACGTTATCAAACAAGAAAAATCGCAGAGTATCTTACTCCACGAAATTAAAGGAGGTGTTTTCCATCTGGTATATCCTGTGTTGTGAAAATGGAAATGAGAAGAGAGCTGCCAACTTGCTGAGACAAAATTATTGTTGTCCTGACAAGGCAGAGATTTTCCTGATTACATTTGAAAAAATGAAACGGTACAAAGGGAGTTGGCACTGTCAGGACGAGCTTCTGTTTCAGGGATATGTGTTCGCAGATGTGGAAAACCGAGAACAGTTGGAGAAGGCTTCCCGTGACGCGGCAGTATTCCGGTTCTTTGACTCAGGAGAGTATAGCCTGTGTCTTAAGGATGCAGAGAAAAGCTTCCTGAAGGATGTGGGCGGGGAAGAACACCGTATTGCAATGTCGAAAGGATATATCAGGGACGGGATTACCTTTGTGACAGAAGGGCCTCTTTGCGGAAAAGAGTGCAGGATTCGCAAGATTGACCGGCATAAGAGGATGGCAAGGATTGACAGCCCGCTGCAATGTTTTCAGAGGCAGGGGTTGTGGATGGGGCTTGAGATTACGGCAAAGAATTGATTAAGAAAGCGTCGGTGTCAAGTGTTATTTTTCAGGTGTCATAAGCGGCACAAGAATAAGGCAGATAGAGAAACGAAGTTGTAGTTCTGGGCTATGATTTGGTTTTTATTTGTTACAAATTGGGAGAAAATGGGTGTTCAGGGCTTTGCCGTGGAGATGGCGAAGCCTACCCTAAAATGAGGTGATTTTGATGTGGTATGCAATCCAGACGAGCACAGGCGAGGAGGAAGAACTTATCACGATGATCGAGAGGGTTGTTCCCAAAGGATACTACGAGGAATGTTTCTGTATCAGAAGGGAAAGACTCCGAAAGATTGGCGGGAAATGGGAGATTGACTTGTATCCATTGTTTCCGGCCTATGTGTTTGTGGCGACAGAGAATCCGAAACGGATGTTTCTGGAATTAAAACGAGTTCCTAAGTTGACCAGACTTCTCAGTGATCAACAGGGCTCGTTTTTTTGTGTGGATGAAGATGAGGAGAGTTTTTTGAGAAGCGTTCAGGACGCGCAGCATGTGGTGAGGCGGTCGTTGGTGGAGGTGGATAAAGAGGGGCAGATTATTCGGGCAGACGGTCCGGTGGGAGTGTATTTTGACAGGATTGTGAAGCAGCGGCTGAGGAAAAGGTATGTGTGGATTGAGCAGGAGTTTTTGGGGAGAAAGAGAAAGGTTTATCTGGGGATTCGGCTTGAGGAGGATGAGTGATGATAAGAATGGGAAGAATCGGAGGATTCTTCCTGTTTTTGTGTAGTATATTCATTTGCATGAGTTATGTAGAAGTAAATAGATGTAAAAGTGAAATAGTCTATGGAGAGGACGGATAAAAAAGAAATGCAAAAAGAGAATAGGCGAATTGAGTTTAGTCCACCCGATATCAGTGAATTAGAAATAATTGAAGTAGTAGAAGCACTTCGCTCTGGTTGGATTACGACAGGTCCACGAACAAAGTTATTAGAACGGAGGCTTGCTGCTTATATAGAAACAGGAAAAACTGATATTGATACAGAAAAAGAGCCAGAACGATGGAATAACAAAGTTGTGTGTCTCAATTCTGCAACTGCGGCAGAGGAATTGAATTTAAGAATTTTAGGAATTGGTCCAGGAGATGAGGTGATTGTTCCGGCATATACATACACGGCAACGGCATCTGCCGTCATTCATGTTGGGGCAAAAGTAGTATTTGTAGATATACAAAAGGATGGAGCACCCGATACTTCTGCTCCAGAGATAGATTATGATAAATTAGAATCTGCAGTTACATCTGCCACAAAAGCGGTAGTCTTAGTTGATCTTGGTGGTGTTGTTGTCGATTACGAACGTATATTTAAAATTGTTGAGAAGAAAAAATCATTGTTTTGTGCATTAGATGACCATAGTGACGGTTTAAAAGGATTATCTTCGCGGATTCAGAAGTCGTTAGGAAGAATTGCCATATTATCCGATGCGGCTCATTCGTTAGGAGCGTCAAGAGTCATTAATGCTTCCAGAAAAATGGCCGGATTAATCGCTGATTTTACAAGCTTCTCTTTTCATGCTGTGAAAAATTTTACTACAGCAGAAGGAGGCGCAAGCACTTGGCAGCCGATTATCGGTATCAGTAATGAGGAAATCTACCATTACTATCAATTATTGTCTTTACATGGTCAAAGTAAAGACGCATTGGCAAAGACGAATATTGGTGCATGGGAGTATGACATTATTGGCCCTTGGTATAAATGTAATATGACAGATGTAATGGCCGCACTTGGGTTAAAACAACTTGACAGATATATAGGATTTCTTAAACGGCGGCGTTTTATTGTTACTATTTATGATGAAATCATGGACAGGGCAGGAGTAGGACATCTTGTGCATCATACTGATAAAATGGACAGTTCCGATCATTTATATCTTACACGTATACCAGGAATAAATTTAGCGCAGCGTTCTGAAATTATTACGAAAATGGCTCAAAGAGGAATTATCTGTAACGTTCATTATAAGCCGTTGCCGATGATGACAGCTTATAAAAATTTAGGCTGGAAGATGGAAGATTTTCCAGCCGCATATAACTATTTTTCTAATCTTATTACGTTACCGCTTCATACTTTATTGAGTGATAGTGATGCAGAGTTTGTAGCCGAGAATTTTGTTGAGATTATGAAACCATATGTAGATATGCAGTGAGGAAAATATTTATGAATATTGTATGGATTAGTTTTCATGAGGAAGCATTTTTGGCTTTTCATGCCGTTCTAAAGAAAAATAAAAAAATTTCTGCATTTATTACTTTAGATGATGAAGCATTTGCAAAGAAAAGTGCAGGGATAAGAGCTTATAAAAATATATGTGAGGAATATCATATCCCTTATATTACTATCCCGACAATTAAAAGTGATGAGGCATTTGAAATTATCTCATCCTATCATCCTGATCTACTTATTGTTCTTGGATGGAGCGAGATATTGCCAGAACGACTGTTGAAAGTTCCTGTGATCGGCACAGTGGGAGCTCATGCATCGTTACTTCCTCATAATAGAGGATCGGCTCCGATTAATTGGGCACTAATTCATGGAGAAAAAAGAACAGGCAATACCTTAATGTGGCTAAATGCCAAGGTAGATGAAGGGGCAATTATAGATCAGATGGAGTTCCCGATTACTATGTATGATAGCTGTCAGACGCTTTATAAAAAAGTAGCAGAAACAAATTCTGAGATGTTGCTGCAATTGATAAAAAAGCTTGAGAAAGGCTTTAAACCAATCAATTCAATCGAAAATATAACTGACGAACCGTTATTACCAAGACGCAGGCCAAAGGATGGTTTTGTTAATTGGAACAAAAGCGGAATGGATATCTATAACTTTATTCGTGCTTTGACTCACCCATATCCTGGTGCATTTACATATTTGGAGGGAAGAAAGTGGATCTTGTGGAAGGCAGCTTTACTTCCCTTTCATTCATCAACCTCAAATTTGAAGCCTGGAGAAATATTAGACTATGCATATAGTTTTTCAAATGATGCTAATGGTTTGCTTGTAGGCACGACAAAAGAGATTCTTTTAATCACAGAAATGGAAGATATGGAAGGAAATCAGTATTCAGGAAAATCTCTAAATGAGTTAAATCTAAAGGGAGTTTTTGGTTATGAATAAAATATTAGTGGTTGCTGCCCATCCGGATGATGAGATATTAGGAATCGGAGGTACCGTGCTTAAGCACACGAAAAGAGGCGATGAGGTACGAAATATTATTATGTGTGAAGGAGAGTCTTTTCGTTACGGCAGAGACGTTGGGCAAAATTTGGCAATACAAGAGGCATCAAAGCTGCTTGGGGTGTCAAAAGTCTATCAACTGCAATATCCGGATGAGAAGCTGGATACATATACATTGACAGAATTAATAAAACCTTTAGAACAGGTTTCAGAGGAATTTAAGCCGGATATAGTTTATTGCCAATCAGGATATGATGCAAACCAAGATCATAAAATACTTTTTCAGGCGGCTAATATTGCGCTTCGACCTACCAGTGAGTGGATTAGAAATTTTTATTGTTTTTATACTGCAAGCAGTACGGAGTGGGGCGTTCCAAGAAAATTTGTTCCAGACACCTGGATTGATGTCAGCTCTGTATTGGAAGAAAAAATAGAGGCATTTGAAAAGTATGACAGTGAGATTCGACAGTATCCTCATCCGCGTTCATCTGATGCGCTTAGACACCAGGCACATTTTTGGGGAAATCAATGCTGTATGGATGCTGCCGAAGTATTAATGACGATTAGACGAGTAGAAAGAAGATAAAGAGGGTGTTTTATGGGTGGGGGGAAAGAAGATAAATGCGATTATAAAAGTAAACGGAATGAGCTTGTGTTGAAAATGCTTATAGATAAGGTTTTGGCAGGTCTTGCACTCACAGCGTTTAGTCCGATTATGTTAGTGGCAGCCGCGGGTATTAAGATATCGAGTAAAGGACCAATATTTTACAAAGCAAAGAGAATGGGGAAGGATCGGAAGCCTTTGACGATTTATAAGTTCCGCACAATGAGGGTTGGCGCTGACAAAGAAGGGGCAATTACAAGTATTTATGACAAAAGAATATTTGCCTGGGGGAATTTTCTGCGGGAAACAAAGATAGACGAGTTACCGCAGTTGGTAAATATTTTGCAAGGTAATATGTCTATTGTAGGACCACGTCCAGAAGACATGGATATTGTTAATAAGTATTATACTGAGGAAGAAATGCGGACATTGAGCGTATTGCCTGGCCTTGCCTGTCCAGGAAGTATTTATAATTATACACATGGAGATCTTTATCTAAAAAATGACAGTACAGAGGAGATATATGTAAAAGAATTTTTACATATAAAATTGTCGATGGATTTATATTATTTGGAGCATTGGAGCCTTGGATATGATTTAAACATTATTATAAGGACAATACGGGCAATTTTTATGTCAGTATTCAGTAATAAAAGATTAGACTATCCATTGGAATATAAGAAAATCTTTGAAACAGTACATGGTAAGACAAATGGAAATAAGAATAACAAATAATAAAAAATATTTAAATAAAATCGTAGAAATACATATGCAAACCTTCAGAGGTTTCTTTTTAACATTTTTAGGAAGGGGTTTTTTGAAGTATCTCTATCAGGGATTCATGGAAGAATCAGAATCAGGAATTATTGTAGCAATAGAGAGTCATGAGCCAATAGGATTTATAGCTTATTCTGAAAATATTAGTAATTGTTATAAATACTTAATTAGAAAGCATTTGCTTGCATTTGCTTGGTATGGATTTCTTGGATTTATACGCAATCCCCGAATTTTATTTCGATTATTAAGAGCATTTACATATTCAGATAACAGTAAACGAGATGAGGAATATATGGAATTATTATCTATCGGAGTTTTGCCTGATGATAAGAATCGGGGGATTGGTACAGCAATGATCGAAAAATTAGTTAATATTACTGATTTTAGCAGATTGATGTATATCAAATTAGAAACGGATCGGGATAACAATGAAGGAGCAAATTATTTTTACAAAAAAAATGGTTTTTTATTAGATCATCACTACGTAACTCCGGAAGGACGGAGGATGAATGAATATAGATATTATTGGGGTGATTTATGAATATATTATATTTGAGTACAGTGTTTCCTGAAAGCAGCGATACATCTACTATTTATACAGATTTAGCAGAAGAACTGGCGAAGGAGCACAAGGTATATGTAGTTACGAATGCAGAAAAAAAGAGGAATAAGGAAACGTATATTTGTCAAGAACGGGGATGTACCGTCTTGCGTGTTAAAACAGGAAATCAATATAATGTTGGATTTGTTGAAAAAGGGTTCACGATTATTATGTTAGGCTTTTTGTTCCGAAAAGCAATTCGTAAATATTTTAGCAGAAAAAAGTTTGATTTAATTTTATATGAGACACCCCCAATTACATTGTACGGTGTAGTTAAATTTGCAAAGAATAAATATCATGCTCATTGCTTTTTAATGCTAAAAGACATATTCCCCCAAAACGGTGTTGATCTTGGAATTATAAGAAAAAATGGTTTTATATATTGGTATTTCAGAAAATTGGAGAAAAAAATATATCAGGTTTCTGACACGATTGGCTGTATGTCTAAAGGAAACATCAATTATATAAGGACACATAATGCAATCGAAGATAATAAGATGATATTGTTTCCGAATACAAAACGGATTAAAAATCACCAACAGCAAAATATAAATATTTTAAGAAAATATCATATTCCACAAAATAAAACACGATTCATATTTGGCGGAAATATGGGAAGACCACAAGGAGTCCGGTTTTTAGCAAAATGTATTTATGCTTGTAAAGATATTCCAGATGCCTTTTTTTTGCTTATCGGCAGGGGAACTGAAAAAGAAATGGTGAGAACCATGTTGACAGGATGCGAAAATTCGTTAGTGATTGATGAATTACCTCGTAATGATTACGAAGAATTATTAATTCAGTGTGATGTTGGAATTGTTTCACTTGCATACGATTTTACAATTCCAAACTATCCATCGCGGATTTTATCTTACATGGAGTTTGGAATCCCTACTTTGGCAATGACCGACATTGTGACAGATTTTAAAGAGCTTATCGAAGCAGCAAACTGTGGAATATGGATTCCATCCAATTCAGAAGAAAAGTTTAGAGAGTGCGTTCAAACGCTGTTGGATAAAGAGAAAAGAAAAGTAATGGGAGCCAATGGGAAAAAATATTTGCAGGATCATTTTAGTGTTTTTAAAAGCGTAGAGATAATTAATAGAACAATGGAAAATATTTAGGGAATAAAATATGTTAAGTAGACAAAAATATTTAATTCAAGATTTTAAAGCATTGGTAAAAAGTCCGGAGATTGAGGTAATAGCATTTGATATATATGATACACTATTGACAAGGAAAGTTTTACCGGAACAGATGCATTATTTATGGGCACAGAATATTAAAAAGAATTTTTCTTTAAAAAAATCAGAGAAGGAAATCGTGTCAAAAAAATTCCAAGCAATGAAAATAGTCAAATTAAAAAATGTAATAAAAGGAAAAGACAGAGAGTATGAATATGCTGATATGCTGTATATTCTCTATAAAATTATAAAGATAAATATCGATTTTCATGAATTTGCAAGAGCGTGTTTGGAAATAGAAGAAAAATTAGAAAAAGAAATGTGTTACAGATATGAAAAAGGTTTTGAACTGTATCGAATTGCTTGTAATAGTAGAGTGAAGTTAATATGTATCTCTGACTTTTATCTTTCTAAAACAATTGTAAAAAATGTAATGATTAAGAACGGGTATCACTTTGATGATATATTTATATCTTGTGATTTTTTGCTGTCAAAAAGAAGCGGGAGACTCTATCAAAAAGTATCTAAACAATTAGAATGTAAACCAGTACAAATGTTGATGATTGGAGATAATGAGCATAGTGACTATTGTATGGCAAAAAAGCAAGGTATGAAAGCAATTTGTATTTCACATTATTAAAATTATTTTGAATGGAAAAAGAATATGAAAAAACAAATGAGGGAAGAAAAACCTTTTCTTGGTATGTCTTATATTATGTTTATTTTTATCAGCAGACTTTACAGACAACTAATCACCGATGGAAGAAAGAATGTTTTATTTATGTCAAGGGAAGGAGAATATTTTAAAAGATTATTCGACTGGTACCAGTCATCTTTAAAGCAGAAGGAGTATATTCAAACACATTATTTTTATGTATCCAGACGGGCAACATTATTGCCTTCCATACATGAAATAGAAAAAGACAGCTTTAAAGAAATATATAAGAATTATAAAGACTTGAGTGTAAATGATTTTTTTAAGAATTTAGGTTTAGATGAAAATGAGCTGATTTGTGAAGAATTTGAGGATTTAATTTGTCAAGATAAAAAGATAATTGATTTTGAAAACAGCAGAGAGTTTGAGAGAATTTTGTCATCGGAAGTTTTTAGAAAGGTATGTTTGTGTGCGGCACAAGAGAAAAGAGAGATATTTGTAGAATATCTAAGTTCTCTATGCCCTAATTATAAAACAGATGGAGTGACTGTTATAGATATAGGATTTAGCGGAACAACCCAAAATAACATTTTTCGTATTCTATCTGAAAAAGTAGTGATTAATGGGTACTATATGATTTTAAATGATAACAATCTGGAGAATACAGTAAGCTCCCATAAGAAAGGAATTGTAGATGATCCCGTTTTTTCTTATAATATATCGGTTATAGAAGTTCTCCTATTGGCATCTCATAATGGTGTAAAGTCGTACAATAAAAATGAGGGCAGAATTGTCCCAGTATTTAGTCACAATCCGCAAGAGTTAGAATGTTATAAGAATGTTATTTACAAGATACAAAAAGATGTATTTGCACAGTTTAAAAATATTGCTAAAGTAATCGCTCATAATTGTATTCCTGAAAGTAGATATATACCGGAGTTTAGAAAGAAATATAAGAGGATGATGTTGAATCCTACAATAGAGGAATTAAACATTTATTTGAAAATTCCTAATATTGATAATTTTGCAGCTTTTTTAGAAGATAAAGCTGTTAAAGAGGAGGAAAAGCACAAAGAATTTAGTATTAGCAGTATACTTTTTCTTTTAAAAACGAAGGGACAATGCTTAAGAAATCAAAATACGAACTGGGTTGCAGCAGCATTATACAGGATGAATTTACGCTTATTGAACAAAGTATTATATATCTTTTCTGATATTACCATATTTTTATTTAGCAGATATCTTAATACGAGGAGTAAAAGGCGATGAAATTATTTGTTATTTGTTGTTTATATAATAAACATATTTCTGAGATAGGGTCACTTGCTTCATTTCTTGCTTTTAAGAGTGAAAAAGATGTTGAAATTATTATCATTGATAATTCTAATTCTTTTATTAAGAATGAGAATGCAAAAGAATATCTGAAAAAATATAAAGACAAAATTATATATATCAGCAATAAAGATAATCTAGGGTTAAGTAAAAGTTATAATATTGCACTAGACTACATATCACAATTTGATTTAAAACATTTTTGGATTATGCTCGCGGACGACGATACAATTTTTTCAAAGGAGTATTTTGAAAATGTGTGGAAGAAAATGAAAATTGGAAATGCAAAAATAATGACTGGTCTAATATACTCTAAAGATAAGATTTTGGCGCCAATGAAAAAATATCATGCGATTAAGAGAAAAAGAGATATTATACAAAGTTGTGGAATTTATAGAAATATTTATTGCATTAACAGTGGTTTGTTTTTGGATTCGGACATACTTAAGAAAATAAAATGTTTTGATGAAAAATTATTTGTGGATATGGTAGATTATTGGCTGATGGATAAATTGATGGAATATGGTATTAATGAAATAGAAGTAGTTCCTGGGAAAATCCAGCAAAATTTTTCAAGTGTTGACAATTTTGATAAAGAATCTACCAAGAAAAGATTCCAAATATTTAAAAAGGATTTTGTCAACTATTGTAAAATGACTTACAAGCCATTTTATTTCAAATTTATAATTTTGATAAAAAGGTCTTTGAAAGTACGTATTACAACGTTAGGTGGTTCCCTATGATTATAATACCAGGATTAGTGTTTATATATGTCATTTATAGAATGATTAATAAAAATCAAAAATATGTATTAAATGATATTTTTTGGACGATTTCTCTATGGGCTTTGATGTTTATTAATTATTATACATGTGGAATTGAATATAGAGAACATGTCTCCGTGTCTGTTATATTATATATCGTTTTGTGTATTAGTATGTATATCATTGCTCATATAGGGAGTAGTAAAATAAATTTTAAATATAGAGAATCGAAATATTATTTGGACAAGCATTTTAAGACAATTCCCGTCTCTTTGGCGGCTATTTCAGGGGCATTTATTTATATTGTCTATATCATTGCTAACAATAACGTGATAATAGGAATAACAAGAACGTATGACACGAGTATAATTTCCACTTTATCCTTGCTGCTTGCAGATTTTTCTCCTTTTGTCTGGTATTATGAATTAATTTATAGTCTCATGTATGGAATGAAAATACCTAAACATGCATTTATAACGATATTAGCCTATTGTTTTATTCCCATATTCTATGCCGGCAGAGGCGTTTATGTAAGTATTGTATGGAATACGGTTCTTATAATATTTTATTTTAAACGTGATAAGATATCTAAAGCGATTGGAAGGATAAAGAAAACCATAAAATCATTAGGAATTTTTATGATTTTTGCTATCATCCTTGTAATCGGATATTCTGTCTTTATTGGGCATTCCAGGTATGGAAGTGATTATGTACATCATTTTGAAGTCGTTGCAAATTGTAAAGTTTCAAACAGTACTATGCAGATATTATCTTATTTTGGGATATTTGCATTACCATTGCTCAATGCAATGTTTTATTTCAGTTCGGCTATCGTAAAAGTTGGTATGATTTTTAATTATTATTCCGGCCCTTATTTACACGGATTCTATCAGCTAAACTATATTTCCAGAAGATTTCCAGAATTATATTCACAGTATGAGAAAGTTACATCACAAATTATACAGATTATGGTTGAGCATAGATGCCCTCTTTTTTATTCGGCTTTCGATACAGGGATTGGAATGTCAATATATGATTTTGGAAGAATTGGTACAGTAGTTGTCCTATTTGCGGCAGGTTGGCTGGCCGGAAGAAATTATAGACATTATCTAATGTATAGGACATCATATTTTGTTTTTTTTCAAGTAATTATTTGTGAAATGGTAATGACATCAACTCAATTATCACCATTATATGATAATACAAGAGCATATCCGGTTTTTATTTCATTGATGATGTGCTTTATTGTTATGTTTTTAAATAGATGTTCACATAAAACTTCATAGGAGGAGTTTCATATATGATTTCATTTATTATGCCGATTTATAATACAGATATTTATGATTTGAAAAAAACAATTGATTCTGTTTACAGAAAAAATTTGGAACAATTTGAAATAATATTGGTAAATGACGGAAGTACAGATAAACAAATAGATGTCTATTGTAAAGAAGTAAAATGTAAAGATGAAGAACACATTGTTTATATTTATCAAAAAAATCAAGGTGCAGCAGTAGCTAGAAATCGTGGATTAGAGAGTGCAACAGGCGACTACATATGTTTTATTGATGCAGATGATGAGCTGTTGGACGATTTCCCAGATGATACAAGTCTAAGCAAATTTAACTTTGATATATTAGTTTTTGATTATTATTCATATGACGGGAAGGATCAGCTTTTTCATTTAGGAGAAGAAAGGGAACTAAATAATGAAAAGGATGATATATATTCTAATATACTGTTAGCTCCAGGAACTTATAATGGATTTATGTTTGGAGCAATTTGGGCGAAGCTATTTAATCGTAGCTTTTTACAAGAAAAGAATATAAGATTTTCCGATAGGTTAAGAAAGGCCCAGGATAGAAGATTTATGCTAGAGGCTGTTAATAAAGCCGAGAATATATTTTATTTGCCATATATTTCATATAGATATTATAGCCATATGAACTCAATTACTCATAAACGGAATTTAAATATGGTGAAGTATTATGGATATTTGTATGAAGATATTAAAAAATATATTGAAATGAATAATATTGATATAGGGCATTTCAAGTATTTTAGTTATAGTATTGTCAATGAAGCTCTCTTATTAACAATCTATCACAGAGAAAATGATTTGAATTTTCATATGCGTTATAAAATATATCGAGAACTAGCGAAACGATGTGAATTAAAAAAATATCTGAGACACATAAAAATATCCCAGATGCCTACAAGAAAAGGGAAGTTGAGAATGATTCTGTTTAAACTGGATTTTTTCGTGATGATTGATAGGGCATATCGGTATTTATATAAAGCATGAGAGGAAAGCAAGGATGAGAATATTGAATTATATAAAATTGGTAATTCATAAGTGTAAATGGAGAATGAATAACAGACATAATCAAACGATTGCAGTGAGTATCTTTCCGCGCAAAAATGTAAATGTTGGGAAAAATACTTACGGACCATTAGAATTAATCTGGTTTCCTAACGCAATGGATGCGAAAGTAAAGATAGGGAGTTATTGTTCCATTGGACTTTCTGTGAAATTTTTAGTGGGGGGGGGGTCATAACTATCATAGAATATCAACATGGCCATTTCAGACAATGGTTTATAAACAAAAAGGAAATATGGATATGAACCAGGATATTATCATAGAGGATGATGTATGGATTGGGTTTGATTCATTGATTCTGCCAGGTACCAGAATTGGGAGAGGTGCGGTCATTGGGGCTAGGTCAATAGTCACGAAGGACATTGAGCCGTATTCTGTATATGTTGGAACAAAAGTGATAAAGAAAAGATTTCCAGATGAAATCATTGATCGACTTATGGGCGTGAATTTTGCGGGAATAGAGCATTGTATGGATGATGCATATAGAGATATGTGCCAGGAGGAATTAACAATAGATAATATTGATAATATTTTGGAGGTATTTTGATGAAGGAGATGATATAAATACGTGAGAAAAAATTTTTTCTATCAGATTATATATCAAATATTGATTTTAATATTACCGTTTATCACTACGCCGTATGTTTCGCGTGTTTTGGGAGTTAAAGGAATTGGAATTTCATCTTATGCATATTCCATAGCACAGTATTTTGAGATATTTGCAGCACTGGGAATAGCGCTATATGGAAACCGTCGAATCGCACAGGTAAGGGATGACTTGAATAAAAGAGACAGGGTATTTTGGGAGATCATATCTATAAGATTCACAGCTTCATTTCTTACTATAATTTTATATATAATTTTTGTTTTTATTTTTCATATACATGAATTGATATTTTGGATATATCTGATAGATATATTAGCAGTAATGTTGGATATTTCATGGTTCTTTTTTGGAATCGAAGAATTCAGAATTACTACAATGCAAAATGTAGCTGTCCGCATTATTTCAGTAATACTTGTATTTCTTGTTGTACATCACCCTGATGATGTATGGAAGTACGCTGCTATTACCTGTTTGGGGAATTTTTTGGGACAAATTTTATTATGGAGTATAGCTCTGAAAAAAATACGGTTTATAAAACCGGTATATAGAGATGTTAAGCAGCATATAAAACCTGTTTTTTTACTGTTTATTCCTGTCATAGCTATTAGCTTATATAAATTGATGGATAAGATTATGTTAGGCGCCATTTCAGGAGAAATCGAGGTAGGATATTATTCCAGTGCGGAACGGATCATTAATATGCCGACAAGTGTAATAATGGCATTGACAACGGTAATGATGCCAAGAATATCAAATCTTGTTGAGAAAAAAGATAAAGATTCTGTCAGACGTTTAATAAATCATAGCGTTGACTTCATGTCTTTTGCATCGGTGGCATTATGCTTTGGTATTATGTCTGTTATAGAAGCATTTGTACCACTTTTTTTTGGAGAAGGATATGAAAGATGTGTTGATATAACTATGATATTAGCACCGGTATCTATAATCGTGTCATTTGAACAGATATTACGTACCCAATATTTGACTCCGAACGGAAGGGATAAAGAATATACAATCTCAACAAGTCTTGGTGCGGTAGTTAATTTGATTTTTAATTCTGTTTTTATTCCCCGATTCGGTGCAAGTGGTGCGGCGGCAGGTACGTTGATTGCTGAATTTACAGTACTCATTTATCAAATAACGATTTGCAGACATGAGTTGCCTTTAAGCAGATATTTTAAGCAATATGGCGTATTTTCACTTTTTGGTTTTATAATGTTTTTAGTTGTAAGAGGTATGGATAGACGGATAGATTTTGGAATATTTTCATTATTTGTTGAAATGGGTATTGGTGCGTTATGTTATATGATTTTGTCGTTAAACTATATGATTAAAAAAAATCATGTGTTGTGGTTATATATTAATAGTAAATTGATTTATAGGAGAAAATAAAGATGGATTTTGAAAGATGTTTATTCACAAGGCGATCAGTAAGAAAATTTGATAATAAACCTTTAGATGATAAAATAATTGAGAGTATTATAACTGCCGGAATATACGCGCCAAGTGCATGCAATTTTCAAGCTTGGAAATTTATTGTTGTTCGGGATGAAAAGAAAAAGAAAATATTAAAAAACTATATTCTTGATAATGCACCTGTATGTATCATTGTTGTTTATCGTAATGATCTTTATGTTACAGGAAGGAAACATTATGATTATATCCAAAGCGCAGCGGCGGCCATTGAAAACATGCTGCTATATGCACATAGTATAGGGATAGGAGGATGTTGGCTTTGTCATTATCCTAAACAGGAGAAAATCAGATCTGATTTTCATATACCTGACAATTTTGATATTATAGGATTAGTTGCACTTGGATTTCCCAAAGAAGGAAGTGAAAATACAAAAGAACAGATGGAATATCATTATGGAAGTGAAATGGCATTTAAAGAGCATAAACGCAGATTTACATTGGAACAGGTTATCTGTAATGAGAATTTTTCGATTTTAGAAGGGGATTGTACAACCGTTTTGTATCCAAAGAAAATGTCAGTGCTGAAAAACACGGTAAAGTATTATTGGAAGAAATTTTTTGATAGAGGGGGGGGGGTAAAAAGTGAAGATTGGATCGAAACAGGATTTATTAAATGTTTTAGAGGAGATTATTGCCCCGTTTAGAGATGAAGATATAGCATTATATAATCAATATTGTGCTTTTTATGGCGATAAAGCACATAAACTGGAAAGTTTTTCAAGATTATTATTAGGGTGGGGTCCGTGGCTTAAAAATAGAAAAGATGAAATTCAGATGAATAAGCTCCTTGCTTATATAGAAGAAGGAATTAATCCAGAAAGTAATAATTATTGGGGAATGGACGACGATCAAAAATATGTTGAAATGTTCTCTATACTATTTTTTTTATATGAAAATAAGGAAGAAGTTCAGAAAGATTTTTTTAATAGAAATAGGCAGGAAATAATTAACTGGTTCTCTCAAATTAATAAGGCAAATATTGCAATAAACAACTGGATTTTTTTTAGGCTATTAGTAAATATTTTGCTTTATAAGCTTGAATTAGTGGAGTTAGATTTTAAAGAGATTGAAAAAATACATGATTTAATAGATTCTCTATATGTCGGAAACGGATGGTATAAAGACGGAAATATCACACGGCTGGATTATTATAATAGTTTTTCATTTCATTTTTATTCTCTAATCTATGTTAAGCTAATGAAAAGAGAGGATTTTAAGAGAAGTCAGATATACATAGAACGTGCAAAAAAATTCTCTGAATCATTTGTATCTTTTTTTTCAAAGGACGGTACTTCGATACCATATGGAAGAAGTTTAATATATAGATTTGGATGTGCTGCATTTTGGTCAGCAGTAATATACAGCGGAGAGAATATTTGTGATGTTGGAATGGTCAAAAATATTATCTTTTCTAATCTTGAGTGGTGGCTTAAACAGGACATATTTGACTATAAAGGATATATGAATGTAGGCTATTGCTATCATAATGAACTGATGACAGAATCATATAATGGTTATGCATCGTCATACTGGGCTTTAAAAATATTCCTTATCTTATATTTAGATGATGACAATAAATTTTGGGCTATAGAAAGAAAGAAGGCAAAACCTAAATCATTTCAGGATGAATTTCATATTGTGAAGGTTCATAAAAATAATAATATTTTATTTCCGGTTCCTGAGTGTGAAGATTATTATGAATTTACACATTTTCAGGATAAATATGTAAAATATTGTTATTCTTCTCTTTTTGGTTTCAATGTATCAAAAGGCGGTGTGTCGATTGACCAGATAGGGATTGATTCTAACCTTGCAGTTAGTTTTGATGATAAATATTATTTAATGAGAGCATATGTATCATCAAGAATATTAAAAAAGGATATTATTGAATCTATTTGGTCGATTGATAAGGATACAAGCATTACGAGTTATGTTATATGTGGTAATCCCTGGCATTTAAGGATTCATGTTGTTAATTCCGTTCGTGATATTTTTTTGGTTGATGGGGGATTCCCGATAGAACATAGAAATCTTAACATAACAAGTACTCGGAAAAGAATAGATGTCTATAATGACACACAAGCTATCAGTGGATTTTCAGTGCTTGGTAATGGAGTCCCGAAACTGGTACGGATGATGCCGAATTCTCATTTATATTTTAGACAGACGGATATAGTTTCTATAGATTATTATATAAAAGCTGGCCGTTATGTAATTGCGGATGCCTTTTTTGGCTCAGACCAGAGTGAATATAATCAGATACCGAAAGTAGAAGTTCATAGTAAATATATAAAAGTAATATTCAATAATACAGAGTATCTGATTGAAGATAGAGAAAAATTAAAGGTTGCAGGGAACATGGAACTTAATATTTTGAAGCGCTTTAAAAAGGCATACTATTATGTGAAAAAAAGATTATAAGGAGAAAATTTATGTTCGAAAACAAAACTCTGCTAATCACCGGCGGCACAGGCTCTTTTGGCAACGCAGTCCTGGACCGCTTCTTAAC
>CAJUBG010000034.1 GCA_910584575.1 uncultured Dorea sp. | reverse complement strand
CCCGTGTTACCGCCGTGAAAGGGCGATGTCTTAACCGCTTGACCATGGAGCCATACTCGGCACACACTTTCGTGCTGACCGAGATTTATAATAACACAGCCGCCAACAAAATGCAACACTTTTTTCACATTTTTATATATTTTTTTCCTACTCCAACAATTCCAGAAAGTCTTCTTTACTCATACTTCCCAACTGCCCTGAGGCGCTTCCGACCACCTGCTCTAACAGTTCCCGCTTCGACTCCTGAAGCTTCTGAATCTTCTCCTCCACGGACCCTTTAGCAATCAACTGATAGACCGTAACCTTCTTATCCTGGCCAATCCGATGCGCCCGATCCGTTGCTTGATTCTGAACCGCAAGATTCCACCATGGGTCGTAGTGAATCACCACATCCGCCCCTGTCAGGTTCAATCCCACGCCTCCTGCCTTCAGGGATATCAGAAATACCTGGGTATCATCCTCATTAAAATTTTTCACCAGCTTAAGCCTTTTCTCCTTCGCCGTCTCACCGGTAATCATATAGAAGGATATACCAAGCGCGTCAAGCTTCTCCCTTATAATCTCCAGCATTGACACAAACTGAGAAAACAAAAGAAGCTTATGTCCTCCCTCTGCCGCCCTCTGAACCAGCTCAAGACACGCCTCCAGCTTTGCAGACTCACCCTTATAATTCTCGAAGCACAGCGAAGGGTCGCAGCAAATCTGGCGAACCTTAACCAACTCTGCTAAAATTTTAAGTTTATTCTTCTGGAATTCCGCCCCGTCCTGTCCGGCAATCTGCCGCCGCATATGTAACACCTGGGCGTCATACAATTCCTGCTGCTTCTTCTCGAATTTAACAAAATGGGTCTTTTCAATCTTATCCGGAAGGTCTTTGAGCACATCCCCCTTAAGGCGCCGCAGGATAAAGGGCGCTGTCATCTTCTTAAGCCTCTCCATTGCAGACTCGTCCTGGTTCTTCACAATCGGCGTCTCAATCTCCCTCTTGAAAACCTCGTACCTGTACAAAAAGCCTGGCATCAGATAGTCAAAAATACTCCAAATCTCACTGAGCCTGTTCTCAACAGGCGTTCCGGTCAGGGCATACCTGGTCTGGCTCTTAATGACCTTCACAGCCTTTGCCGCCACAGTCTGATGATTCTTGATATACTGGGCCTCATCAATAATCTGGTACAGAAACTCCTTCCCCTCATAGAACACAGCGTCACGCTTCAGCAAATCATAAGAAGTAATCAGCACGTCCGCCTCCTGATAATTCTCAAGCCTTTTCCGTCGTTCCTCCTGTGTCCCCGTAATCAGCAAAAACTCAAGCTCTGGCGCGAATTTACGAATCTCCTCACCCCAGTTAAATACCAGTGAAGCCGGCGATACCACCAGAGACGTGCCCTTCTTCCCCTCCTGCTTTGCCGCAAGGAGTACGGCAATCACCTGCAAGGTCTTTCCAAGCCCCATATCATCCGCCAGAATCCCTCCGAACTGAAACGCCTCCAACGTGCGCAGCCAGCGATACCCATTTTTCTGATAATTCCTAAGCACCCTGACAAGAGACTTTGGCGGCTGGAAATCCGAATCATTTACCGTCTTGAAGCCTCGCACCAAATTCTTGAAATGGCTGTCCCTCTCACTGTAAATATTTTCATTCTCCTCCAGCATCTTGTCCAGATACAGCGTCCGATACAGTGGAAGCTCTACCTTTCCCTTAACGAAATCCTTTGGCGACAGGTGAAGGGAATCCATCATCTCGCTGAGCATTTCATAGGAATTATCCTCAAGATCCAGGAAATCTCCGTTTTTCAGCCTATGGTACTTCTTCTTGCTGCGGTAGCTGGCAAGAATATCCAAAAGCTCATCCATAGGAAGATCCTCTGTCGCTATATCCAGATTCAAAAGGCCGCTGGAAATAGAGACGCCCACAGACATGTGCATTTTCCGTGTAATCTTAAGATTAGAGAAACGCTTGGTACACTGAACTTCGCCCAGGTTCAGCAGGGCGTCCACACCTTTAGCCAATACCTGGTACATACATTCCTCATCCTTCCCACAGTGAAGCGCCTGCTTTCCCTCCTCCATATACGGAAACCACTGTCGAAGCAGAAACAAAATCTCCCTCTCCTTATTCTCCTCACGGGAAATATTTCCGTTATCCCCGTCATACTTCGGTATGGCAAATTCCGTCTCCCCGTAACGCACATGGGGCCTACAAATAATATTGTCATTCTCTGCGTCCAGATAGAATACAAACTCCGCCTCCGGAGGCAGATACCGGTTAATTTCTTCTCCGTCCTCCTCTGTTATATCCACCACATCGCGAATCTGGGGAAGTACAGAATAGTAGAAGTCTGACAGCGCATTTCTGCCAATCCTGAAAGACCTCCCTACGCTTCCCCCCTGCTGTGCCAGCGGACGAATCTTTCTTAAAAAATCTTCATCCATACGGTATAAGATATCCTCCTTAATAAAATACGCCGTATGCACACCATAAAATAAAAACGGAATATCGCAATCCACAGAAACCCCGTGGAAAGTCTTTCCCTTATACAGACGATTCTTCCGAATCGTCATGGCAATCTTTGGGTTCCCCTGGCGGCAGGTCAGCTCGCATTTCTTCTTACCTCCGCCGTCCCTCGCTTCATAGGGCACCGTCTCACCGGAGGCAATCTCATAGAACCGATCCAGCCTCCATCCAAACAGCTTCATCTCATTTTTCTTTACCAGTGATTTTCTTGTAAATGCGCCCGATTCAATAATCCGATTGCCGAACTCGATTTCCTCCCTCACAAGACTCCCGATAAACTCAATCCAAAGCCTCCCCTGAGGGGTAAAATTATCCAGACGGTGGTTAAGCTGCATATTCGTACCGTAACTCCCCATGGCAGAATTCCTTACATTCTCCTCAAATTCAAACAAATCTTTGATTAGAAGCAGCTTCTTCTGTCCAATCTTAAAAGAGACGGTCAGCTTCCCGTCTTTTTCCACCAGACGCGGCTTGAGTATAATACTGGCGTCGCTGCCCATAACATCCGAGATGGTCTGGTTTGCCCGATTCCGTTGAAATAAACGAATAATCTCATTTCCCCAAACATCCGTGGCATCCCCAATAGGATTCTTGTCTAAAAACTCCCCAAGTAACTGCATCAGCGCCGCAATATGCTCACAGTTGTCCATCTGCGTATAGTACCGGTAATAATTTCTCGCATACATGCCGCAGCAGCAGTCCGCTGAAACCACCCTGTCCCTGGCAAATACAATCCGAACCGGAAAGCTCGTCTTATCACTCTCAACCATTCCCTCAATAAACCCAAGCAGCTCATCCCATCCCTCGCAGTAACCGGTATCAATACTTTCCACGGTGACTTTATTCGCCGCCAGAAGGGCCTTTCCCTTCCGCATAGAATCCACCGGCAAATGCAGCGACTCCTTAATCTTCACCTTGTCAAAATATGTATAAGCCTCTATGGCGCCGTTTTTCTGCATCTGTCCGTCCTCCCAGGCAAATCCTTCCTTCTGTTCCTCAAACTCCTCAATGGCATACATAGAAGCCGCCATATGCTTGCAATAGCCGCCGCTTTTAGCATGAGGGCAGCTACAATACATCCTGCACGTCTCCGGATTCCCATATCCGGTAATCCTTACCTCATACCTCCGCCTCTCTACCACAGCCGCCGTATACGTACCATCTACTTCCTCAAGCTCAAAGACCCTGCCCCTGTCAAAATACTCCTTACCCAGAAGCAGCGTATTTTTCTGAAATTTATCCATCCACTTTTCCATCGTAAATCTCACTCTCTTTTATCCGACCTGCATTTGCTCTCTCCTAAATAATAGCACATATCTAAGCCGCTGCACAGAAAAAAAGAACAAGGCTTCTAATCTCCCTGTTCTTTCTTCCTAAATAAGAATACTCTTACTCTCCAATCATCATCTTAATGATTTCTTCATTCGTCTCTCTCATACCTTCTTTTCCAAGACGTCCGATATTCGTAATCGTGGCCTCCACGCCGTTTGTCACAATTCCGTCTCCTGCATAGAACTGCTGTCCCCGCAGATACATATTGTAGCCCAGAATCCCTGCATCCACAGACGCGGCAATCTTCGCCGCACAGGAGGCTTTTGCCCCGTCGCAGACCATACCCGACACAATCGCCAGGGCATTGACTACCGTATGTACCGCTTCCTCATATCCGCCGCCGCACAGGTAGGCAATACCCGCGCCCGCAGCCGCCCCCGCGCTGACAGCCCCGCAGTATGCGGACAGCCTTCCAATACCCGTCTTTTGATGAATCGCCACCAGATTAGACAATGTCAAAGCACGATAAGTCTTCTCCTGTCCAGCTTCTTTTTCCCTGGCATACTCCAGCACCGGCAGAGAACAGGTCATTCCCTGGTTCCCGCTTCCTGCGTTGATGATGACCGGAAGCTCGCAGCCGTTCATACGCGCATCCGAGCCGGCAGCCGCCATAGCCTTTGCACGGGTTCTCACATCCGTCCCATAGGTATCCAACAGCACGCTTCCGATATTCGCGCCGTAATCTCCCCGCAGCCCCTCCTTGGCAATGGCAGTATTATACTCAATCTGGCGGTCCAGCACCTCCTTCACATCCTGGATATCCACAGTATTGGCAAAATCCCAGATACTCTCCATATCCAGAAGGCTTCTGTCCGTCAAGCCTTCTTCACTCTCTCCCTCCACAGGGACGTTAAGAAGCTTCTCGCCGTCCTTCTCAATGAGCACAATATTCGTATGGTAGTTGGCAATCCTGACCTTGGCACAGGAATCACCCTTGGACACGATTACGATAATGTCAAATGTAATCCCATTGTCAATATGCTCGACACTCACCGGAACCGTGTCAAGGAACTTCACCATCTCTTTCGTCTGATCCTCGGTAACCTCTGCGATTACCTCCAACTCCTTCTCGGCTTTTCCTGCAATAATTCCCGCCGTCGCCGCCGCCGGAATCCCTTTCAGGTGATTGGTATTGGGTACAATCACGCTCTTAACATTCTTGATAATACTTCCGCTTGCCCCGATATGCACCTTATCAGGAAGCTCTCCCAGTACCTCTCTTGCTTTCGCCGCTGCGTATGCAAGGGCAATCGGCTCTGTGCACCCCATGGCAGGAACCAGTTCTTCCTTCAAAATCTGCACATACGCCTGGTATTTTTCATCTGATCTTTGCACCTTTATCCTCCTTCGGGAACCGCCTTACCATAACGATTCCCCACGACATATTTGTCTATATTATAAGAAAATTCGGGACAGGTTGCAACCATTTGCCAAAAAAATTACCGTTATGCACTGATCGAGTTTCCTGTATACAACTGATAATATCTTCCCTTCTCCTCTATCAACTGTTCATGGGTTCCCCGTTCAATAATCCTCCCCTGCTCTAACACCATAATACAGTCAGAATTGCGCACCGTTGAAAGCCTGTGGGCAATCACGAACGTCGTCCGCCCATTCATCAGCTTATCCATACCGTCCTGCACAATCCGTTCTGTCCTGGTATCAATCGAGCTGGTGGCCTCGTCAAGAATCAAAACCGGCGGGTCTGCTACCGCAGCCCTGGCAATGGCAAGAAGCTGTCTCTGGCCCTGGCTTAAGTTCGCGCCGTCTCCTGTCAGCATGGTATCATACCCGTCAGGCAGCCTCCGAATAAACCCGTCTGCATTGGCAAGCCTTGCCGCCGCCACTACCTCCTCGTCCGTGGCGTCCAGCTTCCCGAAACGGATATTCTCCATCACCGTTCCGGTAAACAGATGCGTATCCTGCAGCACAATCCCCAGAGAACGCCTAAGATCCCCTTTCTTAATCTTATTGATATTAATTCCGTCATACCGGATCTTACCGTCCTGAATATCATAAAAACGGTTAATCAGATTCGTAATCGTAGTCTTACCTGCACCGGTAGAGCCCACAAACGCAATCTTCTGCCCTGGCTCGGCAAAGAGCTTCACATCATGGAGAACAATCTTATCGTCATTGTAGCCGAAATCTACGCCGTTAAACACAACATCGCCCCTTACCTCCACATAGTCCACGCTGCCGTCCGCCTGATGGGTATGCTTCCACGCCCATCTGCCGGTTCTCCCGTCGCTTTCCCTAAGCTGTCCGTTTTCCTCCACGGCATTAACCAGGGTTACATACCCGTTGTCCTCCTCCACCTTCTCGTCCAACAGGCCAAATACCCTCTGGGCGCCTGCCATTGCCATTACCACGGCGTTCAACTGCTGGCTCACCTGGTTAATCGGCATACTAAAGCTCTTGTTAAAGGTAAGAAAACTTGCAAGCCCTCCTAAAGTAAATCCTCCTACATGGTGCAGCGCCAGCGCGCCGCCCACGATAGCGCACACCACGTAGCTGATATTTCCAAGCTGGGCGTTAATCGGCCCAAGGAAATTGGCAAATGTATTCGCCCTGTCCGCGCTTACGAACAATCGGTCATTCAACTCCTTGAACGCCTTTTTATTCTCCTCCTCGTGACAGAAAACCTTGACTACCTTCTGCCCGTTCATCATCTCCTCAATATATCCGTTCACAGCCCCAAGATTCGCCTGCTGCTCTAAGAAATATTTTCCGCTTCTTCCTGCCGCCGCCTTCGAGCTTAGAATCATCACAGCCACCATGGCAAGGGTTACAGCCGTCAGAGGAATACTTAAAATCAGCATACTGACAAATACGCTGACAATGGTAATCCCGCTGTTGATAACCTGAGGAATACTCTGGCTTACCATCTGGCGCAGGGTGTCAATGTCATTGGTATAGACAGACATAATGTCCCCGTGGGCGTGGGTGTCAAAATACTTAATCGGCAGCCTCTCCATATGTGCAAATAAATCGTCCCTAAGTGACCGAAGCGTCCCCTGGGTTACATTTACCATAATCCGGTTATAGGCATAAGTAGACAGAATCCCCACGCCATAGAACACAGCTACCCGCTTGATTGCATTTGCCAGAGGCATAAAGTCCGGCTCATCCGTCATCAGAAACGGCGTAATATAATCATCAATCAGGTTCTTCATAAACAGGGTTCCCTTAACATTCGCAAGGACGCTTACGAAAATCAGCGCAATCACGGCTATATAATGGTATTTGTAGTACCGGAACACATAAGCCATCAGCCGTTTAAATATCTTCATTGGGTTCTTAACCTGGGGCTTCACTCCCCTTGGCCCTCTATTCATCGGTCCTGCCATCCCTAATCACCTGCCTTTTCATCAAAATCTCCGCCGCCGTTGGTCTGGGATTCATAGACCTCACGGTAAATGGCGTTTTCACGAAGCAGCTCATCATGGGTT
This sequence comes from uncultured Dorea sp., assembly GCA_910584575.1. GTDB lineage: Bacteria > Bacillota > Clostridia > Lachnospirales > Lachnospiraceae > Sporofaciens. The sequence goes on along the minus strand of CAJUBG010000034.1, from coordinate 30,895 downwards.
CCAAAGGCGTCCACGCGCCCATCCTCCATCACGATAATCCTGTCCGCATCCTTTACGCTCTCGATTCTCTGAGCAATAATCAGCTTCGTTGTGTCCGGAATTTCTTCCCGGAAAGCCTGGCGGATTCTGGCGTCAGTCGCCGTGTCCACCGCGCTGGTGCTGTCGTCCAGGATAAGAATCTTCGGTTCCTTAAGCAAGGCTCTCGCAATACAAAGACGCTGTCTCTGACCGCCGGATACGTTGCTTCCTCCCTGCTCTATATGCGTCTCATACCCTTCAGGAAACCGCTGGATAAATTCATCTGCACAAGCCTGGCGGCACGCTCTCTTACATTCCTCCTTTGTCGCTCTCTGATTTCCCCAACGCAGGTTGTCAAAAATCGAGCCTGAGAACAGCACGTTATTCTGGAGAACCACAGACACCTGGTTTCGCAGGGCTTCCATATCGTATTCCTTGACATTCCTTCCCCCTACAAGTATCTCCCCGCCTGTCACGTCATAGAGACGGCTGATTAAATTCACAAGACTGGTCTTTGCGCTTCCGGTTCCTCCAATAATCCCAATCACCTCTCCAGAATGGATTTTGAGATTAATGTCTTTTAACACCGGACTTTCACTGTCCCTGCGGTAAGCAAAATCCACGTTCCTGAATTCAATGCTTCCGTCCGGCACCTCAAACACGGGATTAGCCGGATTCTCGATATCGCTGCTTTCATTAAGTACCTCTGAGATACGCCGGATACTGGCCATACTCATAGATATCATGACAAATACCATGGACAGCATCATCAGGCTCATCAGAATATTCATACAATATGCAAGGAGGCTCATCAGCTCTCCTGTGGTAAGGGTGGATGCAACAATCATCTTCGCCCCAATCCAGCTTATCAGCAGGATACAGCTATAAACTGTAAACTGCATCAACGGCGCATTATAAACCAGATTGCACTCCGCTTTCATAAAAATCCGGTAAATATTCTCGCTTGCCTTCTTAAACTTGGCCGTCTCCTGTTCTTCCCGAACATAAGCCTTTACCACTCGGATAGCAGAAACATTTTCCTGGACAGACGCGTTCATATCGTCATACTTTGGAAACGCCTGCTGAAAATACTTGGTGGCATGGCTCATAATCAGCGCCAGCAAAAGGCCAAGTATTACTACGGCTATCAGATAAACACTGGACAGCTTAGCGTTAATGCGAAACGCCATAACCATGGCGCACAGAAGGCTGGCAGGCGCCCGTGTAAACATCCGCAGGGTCATCTGGTAGGCATTCTGCACATTGGTAACGTCCGTCGTAAGCCTCGTCACCAGCCCTGCTGTACTGTACTTGTCGATATTTGCAAAGGAAAAGGTCTGAATATGGTTGAACATCGTCTCCCTCAGATTCTTCGCAAGTCCGGCAGACGCCTTGGCGCCGTACCTTCCGCCGGCCATTCCGGCTAACAGCCCAATAGCCGCAGCCGCCACCATAACCCCTCCGACTTTATAGATATGATTGATATCTCCCGCATTCACACCGTCGTCAATAATCGAAGCCATTAAGAACGGTATCATCATCTCCATCAATACCTCAAGAATCATAAACAGCGGCGTCGCGATTGAGGCGCCCTTATATTCCTTTACTTCACGCAATAAAGTTTGGATCATCTATTTCCTCCTTTCCGCCATTGGCACATTCCTTAATCGATTGAGACTTTAGATTACCCGTTAATTTCTCAATCACAGAATAGAATACCGATAATTCTTCATCCGTAATCCCCTCCACCAGCCTGGTATCAAGATGATCAATCAGATTCTCAAGCATTTCATGATTCCTTACGCCCTTCTCTGTCAGGACTACTTTCTTAAGGCGGGCATCATACTCCACAGACTGCCGGACAATAAATCCTTTTTTCTCCATCAACTGAATAATGTTCGTAACCGTCGATCTACCTATGGAAAAATACTGTTCCATATCCTTCTGGAAAACATCCTTGTCTTGGTTCGTATACAGATAACGGATAATCCAGCCATGCATCAGCGTAACCTCATCAATCCCCGCGGCTTTCACACGTGCCTGGAGATTTCTCGTCAGCATATGGTCCAGCCTGCGAATCTCGAAACCGATTCTTTCTTCCCGTTTTCTCATATCATCCTCCTTTGAACTCAGATTGTTCGTTGTAGAACTGTTCGATAACAAACATATTTTATCACATAAAAATGAAATGTCAAGAAGTCTCTATCAAAAAATTTCCACCCAAATACAGCCACATTTTTTGAACTGTATGGGTGGAAATGCTCTAAGCAAGTCTCATTTTTAAGATTGGACTGATTTTTTTATAGATTAACAGTACGATTAAGGATACCAGAAACCCTTTCAGAAGATTAAAGGGCGCAACCGCGAATATGGCAAATGTAGCCAGACTCGTAATATGGCCGTTCACCGCCGAACCCATTTCAATCAGCGCGTCCATAGGCATTCCGAATGCCTTGGCATAGGTCGGCAGTAATACAAAGGCATTCAGAAAGCAGCCTACAAAGGTCATAAACAGTGTTCCCACAATCATGCCGATTACCGCCCCCATCTTAGTGCGCTTCTTCTTGTAAATAACTGCCGCAGGAACCACCAGTGAACATCCGATGAGAAAATTGGCAAATTCCCCTACGCCCGCCGTATCTGTCCCGTTTATGGCCAAATTAAGCAGAATCTTCAAAAGCTCAATCACCGCCCCCGCGAGAGGTCCCATGGTAAAGCACCCCACCATAACCGGAACCTCGCTGAAATCAATCTCATAGAATGCAGGCGCAAACGGAAGTGGAATCTCGAATAACATCAATACCACCGATATGGCTGCCAGCATCCCCATCTGCGCCATACGCCTCACGTTCGTCCTTGAATCTGCCTTTGTATCCATTCCCCTTTTCCTCCTTCTTATGTTTTCCAGATATCAAACTGATTCTTCATGCCAACATCTCCCCTCTATACTATCATACTTCAATTTTCCTTTCAATTATACATTTACATTTCCCAACGGCACAAAAATGTGGTATACTAAGGACAAGATTTATAAACTTCTGAAGTCTCTTTGGATGTAAGTAAAGGGGGAAATGACAATGACAGGAGAATTAATCAAAGAAGTGAAGCACATTCAGCAATGTCTTGTGAATAAAGACATGGAAGGGGAAGAATGGGAAGAAAAGATGGAGATGGTTCATAAGCTTGAGGATGTAGTCACTTACCTCAAGGATGCCATGGGCCGAGGAATAGAGTTCTGAGTATACAGAAGAATTAAGGGGCTGCCGCATAAAACGGCATCCCCTCTTTTATTGCCTCACTACCTCTCCCATCTTGCAGAAGCCCCGCAGGGAAGGCAAAGCCCCGTACTGCTGACAGGAAGCCCAATCTCCTGGGACGTTACCGTCCCCTGGTATCTCTCAAGCTCAACGCCAAGCATATAGGTGAGCACAGACGGCGCCAGCCCCGTTGTGTAGGAATTGACGAGAAAGAATAAAGGGTTATCCGATAGCAGTTTTGCACACAGCCTGATTAGGGGATGAATGGCATCCTCAATCTTCCAGATCTCACCCTTTGGCCCTCTGCCGTAAGAAGGCGGGTCCATAATAATCCCGTCATAATGGTTCCCTCTGCGTATCTCCCGTTCTACAAACTTCACACAGTCGTCCACCAGCCAGCGCACAGGCTTATCCGACAGACCTGAGGAGGCTGCATTCTCCTTTGCCCAGGCAACCATCCCCTTAGAAGCATCCACATGGGTCACACTGGCGCCGGCAGCGGCAGCGGCAAGGGTCGCGCCGCCTGTATAGGCAAAGAGATTCAGCACCTTTATGGGACGCCCTGCATGGCGAAGCTTATCCGAAACCCAGTCCCAGTTGGCCGCCTGCTCTGGGAATATACCGGTATGCTTGAAGCTAAAGGGTTTTAGGTTAAAAGTCAGATTGCGGTAATGTATCTGCCACTGCTCAGGTAATTGGAAGAATTCCCACTCGCCGCCTCCCTTCTGGCTTCGGTGGTAATGGCCGTTTCTCTGCTTCCACCCCTTTGCTGCCCTGGGGGTATCCCAAATCACCTGCGGGTCCGGACGAATCAGCAGATATGTTCCCCAACGCTCTAGCTTCTCCCCTTTGCTGCAATCTATAATCTCATAATCTTTCCAGTTATCCGCTACCCACATGGCCAGAATTCCTTTCTTAGCAGTCTAAATTCTTCGGCATACCTTAAGAGCATTTCTTCAACCTCCGCCATCTGTACCTTTGTCTGGGGATTAGAATACGGAATCCTGCGAATCAGCCGCTTTATATAATCATTTTCCAGAATCATATCCATAGACACCTTATAATTAATGTCAAAGAAATACGCCAGATAAGACAGCCAGTAATCCATCTTCGTCCTTCTGGCAGAGGAAAGGATGGACTCTTTTCTTCGGAACTGTTCTAAAATCTCCCCGCTGATTACCGTCTCTCCTACTTCCCTTGCCGTAACCCCCAATATAGTCTCTATGGTGTCCTCTAACTTCACGCGGCAGTTATCCAGCTTATCAGCGTCCCTGATGATACGGGCGTGCATCAATGTCCGTTGGTCGGTAATCCCCTGAAGCCGAAAATCACTGTGTTTTGCAATCGCTGTCCGGATTACCTCATCAAAGGTATCCTCCTTAACAAACTTTCGGATGAAGCCCTCCTCAAAAAGTATCCGAACGCCAAAACTTGCGTGGTCCATGGTATCCGGCTCAAAGCTGTCGAAGCGTTTCAACTGTTCAAACCTTCCGATATCATGAAGAAGGCCGATTAACTGCGCCAATTCCTGCTCCTCCTTCGGAAGCTGCATCCGTTCTGCAATCTGGCGGCTGCATTCCGTGACTCCATAGGTATGCACAATCTTAAGCCAAACCTTATCATCCTCTCTGTCATATCCGTCCAGATATTGTTCAAATACTTTCTTCGCGTGTAATAAATCCATCTTATCCCCCAATCGCCTAGAGCTTATCAAGGTCAAGACGGAGTAACTCCTCAAAAGAATGAATCGTCACATAGTCGCCCTTGACATCTCCGAAACCATATGCCGCATAAATCATCGGAACCCCGGCCTTTTTGCAGGCTTCTGCGTCTCCCTGGGTATCTCCCACATATACCGCACTCTCGATTCCGTTTCTCTCCATAATAATCCTGATATTATCGCCTTTTAACTGCCCCGTATCCCCAGGACAGGTGAAATCCCTGATACAATCCCCAAGCCCCGTATTCTCCAGGAACGCCTCTATATAGCCGGACTGGCAGTTACTGACAATAAACAGGGGATACTTTTCACTCAGAACGCGGATAGTCTCCGGCATCCGGTCATAACAGATACAAGGCGCATCCTTCACATGCTCATTCTCGTATTGATACATATAGTAAGCCAATTCATCCTTCTCGGCGCGGTTAAGCTCTGGAAACAGGTCGTCCATAATCTCGTCCAAGGGTTTCCCAAACTCCTTCTTCAATTCTTCTCCTGTCAACGTGCGTTCAATCCTGGCGTGTTCCCTTATCGCCTGGTTCCATGAGACTGCCACCTCCTCTGTGGAATCCCAGAGTGTTCCATCTACATCAAATATAATGCCTGCTGCCATATATGCCCTTCCCCTTTTCTTCTATCTATTTTCCTCAATGGCCATAATCATATCTACCCGTTCCTTATGACGGCCCCCTTCAAACTCAGCGTCCAGCCACGCCTTCACAATCTCCTTCGCCGTCTCTATCCCGATAATCCTGGCGCCAAATGCAATAATGTTCGCATTATTGTGCTGTCTCACCAGCCTTGCCGTACATGATTCCGAGCATACTGCCGCCCGAATTCCCTTCACCTTATTGGCGGCAAGGGAGATTCCTACGCCTGTCCCACAGATTAAAACTCCAAGGTCTACCTCCTTCGCCGCAACCGCCCTTGCTACCCTTTCACCATATGTGGCATAGCTGCAGCTTTCATTGCTGTCCGTCCCATAATTCACGACCTCGTATCCCAATTCCTTCAGATACTCTGCAATCTCATTCTTCATCGCAACCGCGGCATGATCGTTTCCAATCCCTATTTTCATCAATTTATCCTCTCTTTCTCTCCTGCTTCTTACATTATAATATCCCTACCGATAATTCGCAACACACAACACACCAAATTCACTTGACTTCCACATTTTCACATTTTATAATTCAATAAGGTACTGAACCTGCTAACAGCAAAAAGGAGTAATCTATGATAAAATTAGTCTCAAGCGACCTTGACGGTACTATTCTAAAAAACGGCGCCCAGGAATTGCCTGCCGGCTTTTGTGATATCGTCAAAAGGTTAAAAGAAAAAGGAATACAATTCGCTGCCGCAAGCGGAAGGCAATACTACAACCTTCGTCTTCTCTTTGATCCTGTCAAGGATGATATCCACTATATTGCGGAAAATGGCTCTCTGTGTGTCTGCCATAATCAGGTAATTTCCAAAGGTCTGATTGAACGTGATCTGGGATTTCGCATTTTTAAGGCTGTCCGTGAACGAGGCGGCTGCCACTGTCTCCTGTCCTGTGAATCCGCCTGCTATACGGATTCCAAGGACCCTGCCTTTATCCGGCATATTTTAGATGTTGTACGCTATGATATGAGAATCGTGGACAGGCTGGAGGAAATTACAGAGCCTTTCCTTAAGATTGCCGTCTGTGATTTTTCGGGTACAGATAATATCATGGCTTATTTTCAGAAAATGTTTGAATCAGAGATAAAGGTGGTCACCTCTGGGATGATTTGGATTGATTTTATTGCGCCCAACGCTAATAAGGGAACCGCCCTTGCAAACCTGGCTGAACATCTGGGGGTTATGCCAGAGGAGTGCATGGCGTTTGGGGATCAGTATAATGATGTGGAGATGCTGAAATTTGCAGGCACCAGCTATGCCATGGCTGACAGCGCGCCGGGGATTTCGGAATATTCGACGGATGTGACGGATTCGGTGGAGGACGTGCTGAATCGGCTGTAACGAGATATCGCTAAAAACAAGGTGCAAGCAGCAGACACGGAGGAAACTTTGCTGCGTGCACCTTGTTCATATCTGTGATTCTTTTATTCACTTAGAATAATTCCTTGACAGCAGGATAGATTTTCTTAAACTTCTGATACCTCTCCTCATACTTTGCCACTAAATCCGGCTGTGGCTCTACCGTATCCACAACCTTCACAACCTTCCCTGCAATGGTTTCCACATCCGGATACTCCCCGCAGCCCACCGCCGCAAGCATGGCGCCGCCAAGGGCAGGCCCTTCCTCGCTCTCAATCACATCTACCTTCAGATTCATAATATTCGCAAGAATCTTCTTCCAGAGAGGACTCTTAGCGCCGCCGCCGCAAATCTTCGTCCGTTCAATCTGAAGCCCCAGGCTCTTTGCCACCTCTAAGGAATCCCGAAGCCCAAAAGTTACTCCCTCCAACACCGCCTGGGTCATATCTTCTCTGGCTGTATCCATGGACATACCGATAAACATAGCCCTGGCATCCGGATTATTATGGGGGGAACGCTCTCCCATCAGATACGGGAGATAGAACACCTGATTCTCCCCAAGCCTGGCAATCTTTGCCTGCTCTGCCGCAAAATCCTTTGTCTTTAGAATCTCCTCACTCCACCACTTGTTACAGGACGCCGCGCTCAGCATACATCCCATGAGATGATAGTGTCCGTCGGCATGGGCAAAGGAATGTAACGCATTGTTCTCATCCACCCCAAAGGACTTGCTTGAGATAAAGATGGTTCCTGACGTACCCAGGGAAATGTTACACATTCCGTCGCCTACGGTTCCGGTTCCAACTGCCGCAGCCGCATTATCGCCTGCCCCTGCAATGACCTTTACGTCCGAAGACAGACCTAATTCACGGGCTACCTCCGGCTTCAAAGTTCCGACCACCTCATAGCTTTCATATAATCCCGGAAGCTGTTCTCTCGTAATGCCGCAGATTTTCAGCATTTCCTCAGACCAGCGCCGGTTCTTAACATCCATAAGCAGCATACCGGACGCGTCAGAAACGTCCGTACAGAATGAGCCGGACAAGCAATACGCCAGATAATCCTTAGGCAGCATAATCTTGCTGATTCTGTCAAAATTCTCTGGCTCATGCTTCTTCATCCAGAGAAGCTTTGGCGCCGTAAATCCCGCAAAGGCAATATTCGCCGTATACTTTGACAGCCTGTCCTTGCCAATCTCCTGATTCAGATAATCCGTCTCCTCCCCTGTCCTTCCGTCGTTCCACAGGATTGCGGGCCGAATCACCCGATCTTCTTTATCGAGAGCCACCAGACCGTGCATCTGGCCCCCGAAGCTGATGCCTGCCACCTGGCTTTTGTCACACTCGCTGACCAACTCCCTGATTCCCGCCATAGACTGTGTAAACCAATCCTCCGGCTTCTGCTCAGACCAGCCGGCATGTGGAAAATAGAGAGGATATTCCTTTGATACGATTTTGTGAATCTTTCCGTCGCCGTCCATCAACAAAAGTTTTACTGCGGACGTCCCTAAATCTACTCCTATATATAACATACTTCTATCTCCATGGATTCTCTGTCGGGTATCTTACGCCTGCGGGCTGGTTGTATCCAATCTCCTCCACCGGCACTCCGATATACTTGAACACTTCAAACAAAGCCTTTCCGTGATGTCCGAAGGCCACCGCGCCATGATGAGGGTATCCGCCCTCAATCAACACATGGCGGTAGAATCTTCCCATCTGCGGAATCGCAAACACTCCGATACCTCCGAACGAGCGTGTGGCAACCGGAAGCACCTCGCCGTGGGCGATATAAGCGCGCAGCTTATTGTCCGCCGTACTCTGCAGGCGGTAGAACGTAATATCCCCTGGTACAATATCGCCCTCCAGAGTTCCCTGTGTCACTTCCTCAGGCAAAGTTCTTGCCATAATCATCTGATATTTCATCTCGCAGAAGGACAGCTTCTTGGAGGCTGTATTGCCGCAATGGAAGCCCATAAACGTATCCTGCTGAGTATAGTCATATTTACCCTTTATTTCTTCCTCGTACATATCCTTCGGCACGGAATTATTGATATCCAGAAGCGTTACCGCATCATTGCTTACCACTGTTCCGATAAACTCACTCAGAGTACCGTAGATATCCACTTCACAGGATACCGGAATTCCCTGTGCGGTCAGGCGGCTGTTTACATAGCAGGGCACGAATCCAAACTGAGTCTGGAAGGCAGGCCAGCATTTTCCGGCAAGAGCCACATACTTACGGTAACCCTTGTGCTCGTCAATCCAATCCTTCAATGTCAGCTCATACTGCGCCAGCTTCTCAAGAATCTCCGGCTTCTTGTTGCCTGCGCCAAGCTCGTCCTCCATCTCCTTCACGATTGAAGGAATTCTCTCGTCTCCTGCATGTTTGTTAAATGCCTCGAACAAGTCAAGCTCTGAGTTCTCCTCAATCTCAATCCCCAGGTTATAGAGCTGCTTAATCGGCGCGTTACATGCAAGGAAATTAAGCGGCCTTGGCCCGAAGCTGATAATTTTGAGTTCGCTAAGTCCTACGATTGCCCTTGCGATAGGGATAAACTCATGAATCATATCTGCACATTCCCCGGCGTCCCCTACGGGATATTCCGGTATGTATGCCTTTACATTGCGAAGTTTTAAGTTATAGCTTGCGTTGAGCATACCGCAGTATGCGTCGCCCCGTCCCTGTACCAGATTGTCGCCCCGTTCTTCTGCCGCAGCGATAAACATCTTCGGCCCTTCAAAATGCTTTGCAAGAAGCGTCTCTGAAATCTCCGGCCCGAAGTTTCCAAGATATACCACTAACGCGTTACATCCTGCCGCCTTAATGTCCTCCAATGCCTGTACCATGTGAAGCTCACTCTCCACGATACAAATCGGACATTCGTAGATTCCCTCCTCGCCGTACTTCTCTGTATACGCTTTCATTAAATTTTTCCTTCTCGTAACGGACAGGCTCTCCGGAAAACAGTCACGGCTTACTGCTACTACTCCAATCTTCAATTCTGGCATGTTGTTCATATTGTTGTTCCTCCTTAATTAAGTTGCCATTTACCATACTCATATCATTCTATCAATTTTTTTTCGGAGATACAACTTAATAATTATACTTTTTTCCTCGTAAAATTCATTGCATTAATTTGCAATATCTTCACTTAGCCCTTGTTCCAATTCTTCTATTGTAGGTAATGTACCCCTAAAATCTTTAGGCATTAACGCATTTAACTCATATTCAGATATTCCAATGGGTTCTGTAGACGTTTCAACTGCATATTTTGCCAATATATTATCTTTGGTTTTACATATAAGGATACCTATGGTTTGGGTATCTGCATTTCCCTTGAGAGTATGGTTTACTGCCGACACATACGTAGCCGTCTGTGAAATAAACCCTGGTTCAAATTCCACAATTTTTACTTCAACCACTACATAACAATGCCGTTTTATATTATAGAATAACATATCTACATACTGTTCTGTATTTCCTACTTGCAACCGGTATTCTCTCCCCACAAACGCAAATCCTGTTCCAAGTTCCATCAAAAAATTCTGTACATTATCCATCAATGCATCTTTTAATTCTTTTTCATTATATCCCTGACGAATTGCAACAAAATCAAAATTATAAGGGTCTTTCGTAATTTCCTGTGCCAAATCCTTTAGGTAATGTGTATTTGAAATTCGTAATTGCCTGTCCCTGCCGCTCAAATAATGGAATCTATAAAATTTAGCAGAACAGCTCTTGACCAATTGTTTTCAATGATTTTATCTATATAAAAATTAAATTCTTTCGGATTATCATGACACTTATCTATCAACAGCTTAATATGCCCCCACGGAATCATGAAAACTTTATTTGACACCATCGTAAATCGTTCCTCAACTTGGGGAACAATTTCAATATCTTTAAAAAGCTCATAAAACCTCATCATATAACGCAAATTGGTTGGTGAAAATCCTTTTGCGTTAGGAATAATATCTGCCAAGTCCATACTCATATTTTGAAAAAATTTATTCCCCCATTTACTATCGGCACGTCTCTCTGAAATATCCTTTCCTACTGACCAATAGTACATTAACATCTCATTATTCACACGAATAGAAGCCTTAATCTGGCTTGTTCTATATCTATTTCCAAGTTCTTGTATCCAAATCCTATATTCTTTATCAAGCCGCATTAATTCGCTCATAAAATTTACCTTTTTCTTTCTATATCTATTGGGGAATTCACTTACAGCCAATCCGTCGCCCCCGTTACTGCAACCGCCCTCGCGCCACATTCATTACCATACTCCGCACACTCCCTCAATGTGCGCCCGTTAGACAGCGCAAAAATAAATCCAGCCGCAAAGCTGTCTCCCGCGCCTGTCGTATCAACACAAGATACCCTCTCTTTTGCAGGCACCATATAAGCTTCTTTCTGATTCATCACCAGCGCCCCGTCCCTGCCGCATTTAATTACCACATTTTTCACCCCTGCTTCGAGAATCGCCCTCGCCGCCTCAAAGGCTGTGTCCTTTCCCGTCAGCAGCATTGCCTCCTCATCGTTTGGCAGTAAGTAATCAATATAAGAAAATGCCTCTGCCATTTCGTCAAGCGTCTCCCCCTTCTTACGCTTCGTCATATCCGCACACACAATCTTATTCTGCTTCTTTGCCTGTGCAAATATACGCAAAAGCTCGTCTGCACCAATCTGAGGAAACACGAATATACTGGCAAAACAGAGGATTTTCACACTCTCCGGAAAAGGCAGACGGATATCCGAAAGGCTGAGCCTCCTAAGGCTGCCTCTGGCGTTCGTAAGGAAGCTTCTGCCCCCGTCCTTTCCTACTAGCACAACATTAATCCCTGTCGCCATTCCCTCCCGCACACAGTCATCCTCAAGGAGAATCCCCTCCCGCCTGCAATGCGAAAGAAGATAGTCCCCCGCCTGGTCCTTGCCAATCACCGTGACAAGCCCCACCTTCTTTCCAAGCCGTGCAAGCACCGTGGCCTCATTCAGCGCATCCGCGCCCGCCGACATACGGATATCCTCAGCCGGATACGAGCCGGTTTGAAATACCGTCTCATCCGCCGGACGGACAAGCACGTCTATGATTGCCGCGCCGATTACCAATACCTCCGGCTTTCCTGTTTCCATTTACTCCACTCCCCTTTCCTCCATCTCATAGCAGTCCACAACCACAGTGCCGCCCACGGCCTCCTCCTCAACCTGGACCTCTGCCCTCACATCAGGTTTTACCGGACACAGTAAAGGCTGTACCGCCAGATTGTCCGGAATCAGCTTTTTACTCCACTTTGCGATATCATTTTCCTTGTCATAAAAATGCATATTTACGCCGCCAACGTAGCCCTGAGGCGTTGAGTCAGAGGTTTGCACCTTCATTGACCCAATCTCATAATCAGCAAGAGCTTTACCTGTATCGACACCCACGCCCTCAAGCACCTTTAGAGTCTGCTCAAAGAAGGGATAAATCATTGCCTCCTGATAGATTCCGTCCACCTCGGAAATTATTTCCAGGAATCCTACGGGAAAATCCGTTTTCAGCTCGTCCATCTTAAGCCCTGCAACATCCTCCTTATAGGCGGCAAGCAACGCCTCCTTCTCACCCTCCGACAGTCCAAGCATACGGACGCCTACCCCGTCCGACCAGGTAATCTGCCCCTTCTTCACATCCTTTACCTGGGTCAAAGGATAAGCCCGTTTCTTATACTCCTTCGTCTCATATACATCTGCGAAGGAATCCAAAGCCTTTTGACTCAATGGATAAAGCCTGTAACGCCTGCTGCCGTCCTTTAAATGATAACAGACCGTGGCTTCCGTTACTTTTGAATCTCCGCCCTCCAACACTTCCTGAATCCACGTAAGACCTGCCTCGATACTCTCCTCCTCTGCCATAGAATACCACAACAGCCGTTCCTCAATGACAGAAGCATCACCTGTCATGGCACGTACATACTGCTTCTGCTTCATATCAATACCGTTGACGCAAAAAGCCACCTCTGCCACCTGTTCTTTTTCAGGCACATAATTGTCAAATCCTGCCTCATTTGCCAGGAAAATGCATCCAACCGCAAAGGCACACACGCTTACCCCGCACATCTGCCATTTTCTTCGCCAAAGCGCACTCCCCTGTGTCCGGACCAGACACTCAATAAGGAAATGGCCTGCGCATGTCCCAAGAATACCACAGACTCCCATCAAAAGCGCCTCTGCCGCCGCGCCGTATTCCTTCGCCTGGGCCATATCCAAAAGTAAGATACCAAGCCCCATCCCTGCAAGTATTGAAACAGCCCCTTCAAACACACGCTCTGCCCAGACAGACACGAACACACGCCCCGTCATCTCCGTTTTCCGTTTTCTGTGCGCCATAAGCGCCAACGCCAGAAAGACTCCCGCCCAGAGAAACGCCGCCAAAACATCTCTCCCCTCTGGGGCATACTCCCATGCCTCCTGCCAGTCGTATATCCCTGTTCCCATCAGGCTCTTGGCAAGGGTAAACGGAACCAACAGCTCTCTGGCTCTCTCCAGAAGGGGAAGCCTGTAAAAATGCTGATAAAATTCCTGTGCATATCCATAGAAAATATTCTGTATCACCACCTGAAAATACAAAAGGAACAATACCAGCGCCGCAATAGCAGTAATCATTTTCCCTGAAATGACAACAGCTAATATCCCTGTATGGTAAAACATCAGAAAAACGAACAGGGCAGCGCCAACGCTTCTTGCCAGGTAAGCCCCTGCATACGGGGCAAAATTCTGAGTATTCACAGCCTCATAAATGGCAAGAAGCGTCTGCGTCAGCAGAAGCGGGGCAAAAAACTGACAAAGCCCATGGACATATCTGCCAAAAAACACAGTGCTTTTCTTCACCGGAAGACTGTAATAGAAATCCTGCTGCCTGACTTGAAACAGGTAGAAGAACTCAAATCCGGAAAACGCAAGCCCAAGCAAAGAGCACAGGACGCATAATTCCATACTCCCAAGCCCGAAAAAGATATACTCCGAACCTGCGGAAATATCCACCAGCCTCATTACCATATACAGAGATAAAAACCCCCAGGAAAGAGCAGACACCAGATGGGAACGCCCGGCTTCCTGAAGCCATCTACTGAAATACTTTGCTGACGTCATAACCGTTCCCCTCCATTTCCGCAAGAAAAACCTCCTGAAGCGTCATGGGAGCCTCTCGGCAGAACACTGGATTTCCTTTTTGTATCTGCTCTAAAATCTCTGACTTTTCGCCTCTTGCAATCAACGTGGTAAAATATCCCTCCTGCCGGAATCGGACTACCTCCAGGCAGGCGCTCAGATAGTCCTTGGCTTTTTCATTCATTTCCCCGTCAAACACGCATTGAACCTTGCAGATTTCCCCTGCCCTCCTTCGCATATCTCCGGCAAGCAGCATCCCGCCTTTGTGCAGGATTGCGATATCCTGGCAGAACTCCTCCAAATCCTTTAGCTTGTGGGCGGCGACCACAACCGTGCGGCTCTGCTCCTTCATTTCCCTTAAGAACAATTCCTTCATCACCTCCGTCACCACGGGGTCAAGCCCGTCAAACACCTCGTCGCATAACAGATATTCCGTGTTGGCGCACAATGCCATAATCAGAAATGCCTGCCGCTTCATTCCCTTGGAAAATGTACGCAAGGGTCTTCTGGTGTCCAACTCTAAACGCTCTGCCATGTAACGCACGGCTTCTGCGCTCATGCCTTTATACTGTCTGCTGTAAAAACCGGTCATCACCTCCATGCTTGCATTGGGGAAATAATAGGGATCGTCCGGAAGATAAAAGAAGCTTTCCTTGACCCTGGGATTGTCATAACACGCCTCCCCGTCTATCAGAATCTCTCCTGCGTCGCAGGATAAGATTCCCGCCATTGCCCGAAGCAGCGTGCTTTTTCCCGCGCCGTTGGTGCCGAGAAGCCCGAATATCCTGCCGCCTGGGATGGTAAATGTCACATTATTCAAAGCAGTGATGCTGTCAAAATGTTTTGTCACGTGCCGTATCTCTATCATAATGTCCTCCTCTTTTTTTACATTATAGGCATGGGGAGGCAAAAAATGCAACCAAAGCAGACCATTTTCGATTGTCCGCGTCTGCTTTTCTATGTTAAAATATGGTCTAGGAGGTGCTTGCATGAACATGTTAGAAACCAAAGTATTATTAATCGAAGACGACCCGACAATCGTTGAGAATCTGTCGGCATTTTTAAAAGACGAAGGCTTTGAAGTCATCTCCGCAGACGGGCAGAGCAAAGCAATAGAGCTGCTTGAAACCGAACTCCCCAAACTTATCCTTTTGGACGTCACGCTTGCAGAGGGCAATGGATACAGCACATGTACAGCCATCAAAGCAAAATACGATATCCCTGTTATCTTTCTGACCGCCCTTGGCGATGAATTCTCAGTCGTAACAGGGCTTGACATGGGGGCGGACGACTATATCAGCAAGCCTTTCCGCCCCCGCGAGCTAGTCTCCCGTATGCGCTCTGTACTGAGGCGCGCCGGAAAATCCGGCGGAGTCGTGCACGCAGGGGATTTGAAGGTAGATACCGAGAAGGGCGTGGTATCCCGCCAGGGGGAAGAAATATTCCTCTCGGCATTGGAATACCGCCTGTTCCTTGTATTCTTAAATAACCGCGGCAAGATTCTCTCCCGCGGGCAATTACTTGAGGAAATCTGGGACGTAGTGGGTGAGTATGTGAATGATAATACGCTGACCGTTTATATCAAACGTCTCCGCGACAAGATTGAGCGCGACCCTCAGAATCCTCAGATCATTAAAACAGTACGGGGCCTGGGCTATCGAATGGAGGTATCATAATATGTGGAGATTTCGCAACAGAGATTTTGTCAAACAGGCAGGCCTGTCGGCGGCAGGAGCTCTCCTTGCCGTACTGGCCGCGTGGGTTATGTTAGGAAAAAACGCTGCGATTGCGGCGTTTTTTTGCAGTATCTTCTGGTGTATCCTGCTGCTTTATCGGGAAAGCAGACGCCTTCATGGGATGCGGCTGCTTGCGGGGCAGATTGATGAAATTCTTCATGGGAACTCCATGCCGGAATTCAAACATTTTCATGAAGGTGATTTGGAAATTCTGCGGGATGAGATTTATAAAATGACCATCCGTTTGAAAGAGCAGGCAGACCTTCTGCAAAAAGAGAAATCCTCTCTCGCAGATGCCCTTGCAGATATCTCCCACCAAATCCGGACGCCCCTTACCGCACTCCATATTCTTCTGGAGCGCATGAGAAGCCCTGAACTTAATACAGATACAAGGAGACGCCTCCTTCGGGATGCGCAGAGGCTGCTTTCCAAAATCGAGTGGCTGGTAACTGCACTCCTTAAAATGTCCAAACTGGAGGCCGAGAGCATTTCCCTACAAAAAGAAACGATTCCTCTTAAAAATTTTCTCGCAGACGCGGTATCTCCTTTTGAACTCGCCATGGAAATCCACAGCAAAACCTGCAATATCAGCGGTGCGGATGGAAAATCATTTATAGGAGATTATGCCTGGACACTGGAGGCTGTGCAGAATGTGATTAAAAACGGGTTGGAATATACGCCGGACGGCGGAGAGCTTACCATCTGCTGTGAGGAAAACCCACTCTATACAGAGCTTCAGATTACTGATTCCGGTCCTGGCATTCCCAAAACAGACCTTCCCCATCTGTTTGAGCGATTTTACCGTGGGGAAAACGCGGGGAGGGACAGCTTCGGTATTGGCCTGGCTCTGGCTCAGATGATTCTTTCGCGGGAAAATGCGGTGATTCAGGCGCAGAATGTTAAGGAGGGCGGCGGACAGTTTCGGATACGGTTCTATAAGACGATGGTGTAAGTGACAGATTTGTTATAGAATAGTCACGGTTAGGTAATATGAATATCTTATACTTATACTTACATCAGGACAGAATATCCTGAAAGTATATTTAAAGAAGGGGAATCGTATGGAAATATTGAGGATTGAAAATCTTTGTAAGGTTTATGGGGAGGGTGAAAATGCGGTTCATGCCCTGGATCATGTGTCATTTTCGGCAAACCGCGGGGAATTTATCTCTATCGTCGGTTCTTCCGGATCGGGTAAATCGACGCTTCTGCACCTGATTGGCGGCGTGGACCGCCCTACCTCCGGGAAAGTGACGGTGGGCGGCATAGATGTCTACGCTCAGGACGAGGAGGAGTTGGCTATCTTCCGCAGACGCCAGGTGGGGCTGATTTACCAGTTCTATAATCTGATTCCTGTGTTAAATGTGCGGGAAAATATGTCCCTTCCTGTGCTGATGGACGGCAGGGATATCAATGAGAAACGGATGGATGAGCTTCTTGACCTGCTGAAGCTTAAAAAACGGGAGGGACACCTTCCTAACCAGCTCTCCGGCGGGCAGCAGCAGAGGGTTTCCATCGGAAGGGCGCTGTTAAATGCACCGGCGCTTCTCCTTGCCGACGAGCCTACCGGAAACCTGGACAGTGAGAACAGCCGGGAGATTATGAAGCTTCTTCGCTATTCCAATGAAGTTTACCACCAGACTATCATTGTAATTACCCATGATGAAAATATTGCCCTTCAGGCAGACCGTATTCTTGCCCTGGAGGATGGGCGGATTGTGAAAGACGAGGTGATCCGGCGATGAATATTTTCTCGAAGATTACAGCGAAAACCATGAGGGCGAACCGCGTCCGAACCATTGTAACGATTATCGGCGTCATTTTATCTGCTTCTATGATTACGGCGGTGGCGACTTTCGGCACCAGCTTCCAAAAGTTTCTGGTGGATTACAGCATTTCCACAAACGGGAACTGGCATGTGGCTGTCACAGGTACGGATTCTGCTCAGGCAAAGGAGTTGGCCGGGCATGAAGATGTTGCAAAGGCGGCAACGCTTAACACCCTGGGATACGCCTGGTTTGAACCGGTAGTGCAGAATTCGCCCTCTGTCCCTTATCTGTATGTAAGGGCGCTGTCCAAAGAAGCCTTAGAGATGCTGCCCGCCGACATGAAGGAGGGGAGGATGCCTGAGACAGAAGATGAGATTGCCATCCCTGCATTATTGCTGGCAAATGAAGCAGAAGGTAACAAAACAAAGATTGGCGATGTGCTGACATTAGAGCTTGGCGAGCGTTCCTATCAGGGAGTCCGGCTTTCCCAGAACAATGAATACATGGATGACGAATACGAGGATGACGAGACATTCACCCCGACAGACACACGGACATTTACCGTGGTCGGCATCTATTCCACCTGGCCGGATGTGTCCTTCTGGGCGCCTGGGTATGATGTGCTTGCAGGCCCCACCGCAGATGAAACCGCATATCAGGATGTATTTCTGGAATTAAAGCAGCCGCGCCAGGTCTATGATTTTGCAGACGAGAATCTGGGACAGGAGGGGACGACAGTTATGTACAACAGTTCTCTCCTTCGGTGGCTTGGAATCGTGGATAACTCCAATTTGACGATTGTACTGACAGGGCTTCTTGGCATACTGATTGCAGTCATTATGGCTGGCTCGATTACGCTGATTTACAACGCATTTTCTATTTCCCTGCGTGAAAGAACCGTGCAGTTTGGGCTTCTTTCCTCTATTGGGGCAACAAAAAAACAGCTTCGGCGCGCCATGCGGTATGAAGCGTTTTTCGTAAGCGCTGTCGGCATCCCTCTTGGACTCCTTGCAGGAGTCGGCGGAATCGGCGTGACCCTTCATTATATCGGCGGCGGGCTGACCAACTGGATTCACGGCACGAAACAGGGAATTCCGCTGTACGTCCCTGTCTGGGCTTTGGCTTTGGCGGCTGTCATTGCATTTGTTACGATTATGATTTCTGTGTGGATTCCTTCCAGGAGGATTCGCAAGATTACGCCAATGGAGGCAATCCGTTCCAGTACGGACATCCGTATCAGGCCAAATGAAGTCAAGACGAGGAAATGGATTCCTGCCGTATTTGGTCTTGAGGGGATGATGGCACAGAAGAATTATAAGCGGGACCGCAGAAAATATCGGGCAACCGTAATCTCTCTGACCATGAGCATCGGGCTGTTTACGGCGGCAGGACTGTTTAATATGTACCTTCTTAATACAGGAGGGTTCGTCTTAAGCGCGCCGGAGACGGATTTGAAGTATACGATTTATGCGGATATTGATGAGCACGAATCGGATGTGGAAGATATCATAAAACATACAGAAGGAATCCACACCTTCTCAAAGCATTATGCCGGCTCTTTCGATTTTCCCGTCCCTAAGGAATGGGCGCAGACAGGGCTTCTCAGTGTCTATTCCCAGGAAATTCCTTCGGAGAATGACAGGTACTGGATTCACGGGACCCTGCTGATTCTTGGGGATGAGGATTTCAGGCAGTTTGCCAGGGAACAGAATATAAACGTATCCTCTTATCAAGACAGCGGGCATATAAAGGTATTGTATTTGAACACCTCAAAGAATTTTAACTCTGAAACTGACCGGTATGAGAAGCAGGCCATTTTTCCCGAAGAAACTGACCAACTGTTTGACGGGGGATATCTGGAATTTGACGACGAGGGAAGGGTTGCAGATTTTTGCAAAACCATGGAATTTGAGCTTGCCGACGCAATCAATCAAATGCCTGATTCCTTTGATGACTATTCAGACCGGATTGTCATGCTTCTTCCGGAAAGCATGTACCAGAAATTCTATGATAGTTTTCAGACCGACATGCTGAATGCGGTCTATTCCATCCAATGCGAGAATTCCACCGAAACCTTTTGGGAACTGGAAAAACAGATGGAAGAAAAACACCTGTCTGACTACGGGTATCTTCAGAACATCAGAGAGGAATACGAAACGGACAGGAATACAATTATTGCTTTGAAGGTGCTGACCTATGGATTTGTAATATTAATTTCCCTGATTGCAGTTGCCAACGTATTCCATACCATTTCCACGAACCTGATGCTTCGGCGGAAAGAATTCGCCATGCTGCGCTCAATGGGAATGTCTCCAAAGGGGTTCCGGAAAATGATGAATTATGAATGTCTGATTTATGGGATACGCTCTTTGATTTATGGCTTCTTATTTACCGGACTGATAAGCGCGGCATTGTACCGGACCCTCGGCGCGGGGGCGGATGTGGATTTCCTGATTCCCTGGGGATATCTCTCTGTGGCGGCCATTGGGGTGTTCCTGGTGGTGTTCCTGACTATGCTGTATACCATGGGAGTGCTTCGGAAGAATAATATTGTGGATGAATTGAAGATGAATTAAAAATAACAGCGGTAAGGCGTATGGAATATCCCATACGCCTTTTGATTTAGCGGTCAAAAAACGGCGACTTACCTGACACACTCAGCGGGATTCCCACCATCTGGCAAACTCTGTCCCCTAACAGCTTCATCTCCATAGCTGCTCGTCCGACGGAGAACATCACACGGTTATCTACACGGGCATCTGCTGCCACGCTGACTGCCGAGCCGATGGCAATGCCCAAATCCATGGCCGTGTAAGCGCAATTAGCGCCTGCCTCCAAACATGCCTTGCAATTCTCAAAACCACAGAACCGGCATCCCTCGTTCAACCCATGTACCGCATTCTCCTGGCCAATCAGGACTACCGCAATTGCTTTGCGGAGATTGTCTGCATCTCTATGGAAAAACTGATAATGAAATACCTCAGAAAGCCTGTCCATCTCGTCCGCCAGCCTATCCTTTTCTTCTCCGGTCAGAATCGCCGTATGTACGTAATCCATTCCCTTTGCCTTCGGCGCTGTCCTTGCCGCCTGGCACATTGCTTTTGCAGTCTGGATGACCGCATCTTCTTCCGCCTGCTTTTCCTGAATTAACATTATGAGCATCCTCCTTAAACATGTATATTTTTCGTGTATATACACACTATCATATCTTTTTTGGATAATCAACTTGACAGCCTATGATTTTAATAAAATTTTTAGAATATATTTGAAAAAAGTATTTGCCAAACGATGGGTTTTGTGATAGAATAATTTTTGTTAGCGGAGATGGCGGAATGGCAGACGCGCTAGATTCAGGTTCTAGTGGGAGCAATCCTGTGAGGGTTCAAGTCCCTTTCTCCGCATTGAATGATAATCCGAATCCGGTTCCAATCAGGGACGGCTTCGGATTTTTAGTATATCTTGAGTGCTAAAACGAAAGCTGCGCTAGTAGGAGAAGAAATTCAAAGGTTTATTTATCTCATTCAAGGCAGGTAAAAAGTCGTGGCACGCGAATAACACGTTTAACTAAAGGTTATTGTCCCATTATACTATTTCTCCGTGAAAACGACAGCGGCAGCTCCAATCCATGTGCCTCCAAAAGCTCCTGATTTGTCAAAACCGCCTCCGTCTCTCCATCCGCCGCAATCCCTCCATCCGACAGCAGCACCACTCTCTGGCAGGTATCATATACAAAATCCAAATCATGGCTCGCTATGAGCTTTGCCTTTGGCAGCTCATTCAAAACCTGAATCAGATTCCTCCGATTCCTAGGGTCTAATGCCACAGACGGCTCATCTAACAGCATAAGCCCCGCCTCCATAGCAAGTACGGTGGCAATAGACGCCAGCTTCTTCTCCCCTCCTGATAGCCGGTAAATCTGTCGTTCCCTTCTCCCCTCCATATGAACCTGCTCTAATGCCTTTAACACTAGCCGTTCTGTTTCCTCCTCACTCTTTCCGTAATTGCGCGGCGCAAATGCAACGTCCTCGTATACCGTTGACATAAAGAGCTGGCTGTCCGAATCCTGAAATACATAACCAATCTCTGCACGTATTTTCTTGAGATTCTCCTTTTTCATCTCAAGTCCGGCGATTCGGACGATTCCCTCCTGTATATCCAGAAGCCCCGTGAGAAGCTTAAGCAGAGTAGACTTCCCGACGCCATTTGCACCAATCAGCCCCACACTTTCATCCCCCATGGAAAAATTGATATTTTTTAACACCTGATTCTCAAACCCTTCCCGTCCATACCGAAAAGAAAGGTTCTCTATCTCCAATCGATTCATTTACCATATCCTCACAATCAACAGGGCCGCACTCCATCCAACAACATACAGATAGTCTCCATGGCCTGCCGCCTTCTTACATCTTAGATGAAACTCTCCATTGTATCCCCGAAGCGTCATACTGTCATAAACAGTCTGCGCCCTGTCCATACTGCGTAGAAGAAGCTGGCCAATCATGGTTCCCCAGACTTTATAGTGAAGCCCCTTCTGTTTTGGCGCACGCAGCATGTACGCATCCGTCATCCGTTCTGTTTCCTTCAGCAAAACAATGATATACCGGTACACAAGCATTAGAATCGTCACAAACGTTTTCGGTACGCCAATCCTCCGAAGGGAGTAGCACAAATCCTCCATAGGAGTCGTGACCATCAGCAGATACGAAGCGGAAACTGCATAGACTCCTTTGACCATTAACGTCACCATGGAAATCATACCGCCTGTGACGGTCAGCTTCCCAAGAATAAATACTATTTCCCTGTCAAAAAATGGATTCCATATCCCTACCAGGCACACTAACCCCAGTATCAGCTTCATCCTTTTCAGTAATTGCTTTATGGAAATATCGCCAAATACGAAAGCTACGATTAAATAGACTCCCATTTTCAAGAGTCCGGACAGCTCATACTTTCCAAAGGAAACGGTTAGCAGAATGAAAAGGATTGTTATAAACAGCTTTGGCAGGGGATGTATCCCTTGCAGCCATCCGTTTTTTCCTGCCTCCATATCCATCTTGTGTAAATCAGAGATTGCCTCGCTAATTCTGTTCATTTCCTATATTCCCTTTATCAGCGCCAGTATGCTTAAGCCTCTTAATTGCCAGGCAGACCAAGAGACAGACCGCCAGTACAATCAGGCCTCCCGCAATTCCGGAAAATGAGGTGCCTGCCGCGCTTTCGGAGGTCTGAAATCCATAATCCGGCAGCAATGCCGTAAGCCCCTGCAGCTTTTCTGCCATCCGGTAAATCATTCCGTTTGCAGAAAGCTCGGCGGTTCCTGCTACCTTCTCCATGGACCACTCCAGGCCGTCCGGATTCCCAGACGCAAAAAGGGAAACTGCGCCGCCAATCAAAATCGCGGCCACCGCCAACAGCGCAACCGTCTTTTTTCGGCTCATGCTTCCAGCGTTTCCGAAAGCAGGCTGATAACCAAACAGCGTTTCCGGACGCGCCTCGTAGACAAACACCAATACGGCTGCCGTAATCAGACCTTCTACCAGCCCGATTGCAAGATGTATAGGCTGCATTACACTTAAGAACACTGAGAATGGAAGTTCCGTGATTCCGGAAATCATTGTTTCGACTGTTACGGAAAATGCCCCTAACTGCAGGCTAAGCATACATCCGATTATAGATGCTGCCGTAATTCTTCCTTTCGTCATTTTCTTTCCTGTCATTACATGCCAAATCAAGCCGCCTCCCACAAAACATCCGTAAAACGCCATGTTCCATACATTACAGCCCAACGCCAGCAGGCCGCCGTCTGCAAACATCAGGCATTGAATTGCCAATATGGCAATCATGGTCAAAAATCCTGCATGAGGGCCAAGGATAGCGCTTAACAGCATACCTCCGCAAAGATGCCCCGAAGACCCTGTTCCTGGAATCGTAAAATTAATCATTTGGGACGCGAACACAAACGCCCCCATAACGCCCATCAGGGGCACTTTCTTATCCAAATCCTCCAGTTTTATTTTCTTAACTGCGTATGCCGCCGTTCCTGCGGACACGGCATACATGGTTCCTGCTACTGCCGGTGATACCAGCGCGTCAGCCATATGCATAATCTTTTTCCTCCAATATTTTTTATAAAAACATCACACGGCTTCATGCACTCCAAGCCGATTAATCTGAGACGCCATATATCCTGCGCCATACCCATTGTCAATGTTGACAACCGCAATTCCATTTGCACAGGAATTAATCATGGTCAGAAGGGCGGACATTCCCTTCATACTCGCCCCATATCCTATGGAAGTCGGAACAGCGATAACCGGCTTATCTACCAACCCGCCGATGACACTGGCAAGAGCGCCTTCCATTCCCGCAACTGCTACAACGCACAGGGCGCTCTGGATGGTTTCCACCTTCGCAAGAAGGCGATGAATACCGCTGACTCCAACATCATAGATGCGTTCTACCTGGTTTCCGAAGAATTCCGCCGTCTGTGCGGCCTCCTCTGCCACCGGAATGTCAGCCGTACCAGCCGTACATACTGCAATCTTTCCCACTCTCGCCTTATCCTTCTTCTCAATCTTCAGGATTCTTGACAGTGGGTCATACTCTGCCTCTTTAAACGTTCCCTGAATCAGCGCCGCCTGTTCTTTGGATGCGCGGGTTCCTAAGACTTCTCCCTCTGCTGTGTAGATTCTCTCGTAAATTCTAAGCAGATGCTCATCCGCTTTTCCACTGCAAAAAACCACCTCTGCAAAACCAGACCTGAGCTTTCTGTGGGTGTCCAGTTTTGCATAGCCCAGTTCCTCTAACGGCTGTCTGCGGAAATATGCCTCTGCGTCACTGACAGACATTTCGCCTGCTCTTACCTGTTCTAATACTTCCTTTGTTTTCAACCTGTTCCCTCCTAAAATATATCAATAAAATAAAAACAGACGCACAAATCCCCTTCTGAGAATCTGTACGCCTTCTGGCATACTTTTTTATTTAAAACAAAACTGTCTTTTTTTCACACTTCTGTGTTCTTATAGCGGCTTCTGCCGCTTATTCTTGGATACTTTAATACTATACCGCTAAAGCTGCGCTGATGTCAAACATTTTTCATATTTTATACCAAATAATGATATACCCCTCCATTCAGATATTTATTGTATGTAGACTTATAATATTCATAATAATTATAATATAGAATTAGGAGGATTATAACTATGGATATTATAAAAGTCTTTGGAACCAACTTAAAAAAATATCGCACAGCTATGGGAATTTCCCAAGAAGCATTTGCAGATAAATGCGGGATGCATCGTACTTACATTAGTGCTATTGAATGCTACCGTAGAAGTATTTCTTTAGAAAACATACAGCGAATAGCTGACGCACTTGAAATTGAAACATACAAATTATTCTTAGAGGAATCGGTATGAATAAATTTTACGAATTTCTAACAAAAAATATCCATGGCGGAAGAATAAGTGAAATAATAGATATATCAGAAAGTTTTTTCAACAAAAGGGCATGCGATTTATCTCCTGATAAAAAAGCAGACATCTTGTGCTCTGTAATGCGTATAACCAGGAATGACCTTGACGATGTTATCGCCAACCATTCTGAAGTTTTCCGCACAATTAAAGGTCACGCTTTCGAGGTTGTTTTTGATGCAATGATGGCTGTAAATAACATTGACTGCATGGAAGTTGGTGGAGATACTGATATTGACAGAATCATAAATGATTATTCACTCCAACTAAAAACTCCATTTATTGGCGGCTGTTCACAAGGAATCGTTTCATACAAAACTCATAAGACGCACGGGGCAAAATCAGAAACCGAATCTGTTGATTATTATCATAAAATAGAAGATTTTGCAGATTTCCTTGTAGGGTTGGTTTCGTACGAGCCATTTACAGTATTAATTGTACCAAAAGAATCTCTGCCCAGAGTTTCCGAACATTCTAATTACATACAAAGCCCTATGTATCTGCATATTGATAACCCTGCTGCCAATAACAACTTCAAGCAACTTGGTATTGCGCAAAGGCTGTATTTCCCTACTAATTTACTGTCCCCTTCAAATAATGAGTGTTTGCCTAAATCAAGTGAATTATTACAATTAAAAAGTGATTACATTTTAAGAGCTATCTTTATAAAAGATAATTTTAGGATTTGGGATATGAATATGAGGGGATTCATTAGAGAACACATTCTTATAAAATATCTTACAGTTCATAGAATCAAAATATATCCCGCAACTGTTACCGGATTAGAAAGACCTGATAAATGCGATTTAGTTTTGAAGCACGCCGATCATCATTATATCAGGTTTCAGGTCAAGGGATTAACTTGGAACGGAACAACCTTAGACGGAATTAACACTAAAATTGATTGCGAATCACAGCTTTCAAGGGGTAGAGTTAATGATCATCCTACTCAAAGCAGGTTATATAAAATTACAGACTTTGACAACCTTATTATCGCTATTGACCCGCCGTATTCCAATACATTGTCCATTAATACATTCAAAAAATATGATTACCATTGGAATTTCTATTGTGTTCCGATGTCCAAACTGAAAAAACATCGCATTTATACCAACCGAGTTGCTTCTCACCAATATATACCATATAAAGAATTACAAAAATATCGCATTGATTCATCTTGGATGAATCAATGGCTGCCAGAATTATAAGCATAAAGGCTCGCTTGTTATAAAGTGGGCCCCTATATATGCTTTACATCATAATTAGTGATAATTAGTTCCTTACAGGCTTTTCTTTTTTCACCAGGTTTATTATCCGTATTATATAACCAACTCACATCATAAACATTTGCCCAATTATATAATTCTCTAATTTCAGGACAATCATCGTACGATAAACAAAATTTGTGCGAATATTTACTTAAATCATCCGCCAATCTCAAGTGCTCGTCTAATGTAAACGGCTTTGTATACGCACGCTTTTGATCTGCGTGGAAATATGGAGGATCTAAATAGGTCAGGACATTTTTCCCCTTTGCCGGAAGCTCTAAGATGTCTGCATAATCTAACGAAAACAATTCAACTCCTCTTAATTTTTCAGCAGCACTTTCAAGAAATTTTCCCCAATTTTTCGGCGGAGAGCTTTTTCCTTCTGCATACCCCCAAGCAGGTGCATTTATGATTCCACAGTAGGAGGTTCTGTTTAAATAATAGGTCTTAAATGCTCTTTCCAAAGGTGTCGTTGGTATCATTTGCTTAACTTCACTGTGTCTTTCTTTGTTTGCAACTTCTTTTTCAAATCGCTTAATTAACTCAAATCTCATATCTTCATTAAGAATTGATTTGTAGAAGTTTATAATTTCCTGTTCCAAATCATTTAAGATATTATATTGAACCTTTCCCTTGGCAAAAAAAACAGAACCACCACCAAAAAAAGGCTCTCTGTATTCATCGTGTTCAACACACTCAATATACGGCATAATATGTTTTAATGCATAGAATTTCCCTCCAGGATATCTAAGTGGAGATTTCACCTTACAACTTCCCGGAACATACGGAATAGCCCAATATTCATTCATACTAAAACTCCAATTTTAACTGTTGGTTTTGCAATTCAAAGTTGGTAATAATCAATTCAAATCCTACTTGTCTGTTTCCGCTGCGAACAGATGAATTATCAACTCTATAAAAAAATTCCACAGAACATATATTTGCCCATTTGTATAATTCTCTTATTTCTTCGCAATCATCATATGTTAAAAAGAATTTATGTTTCGTATTTTTCAATTCTTCAGCAAGTCTAATATGATCTTCTAAATCAAATCCACATCTGTAATGCTTATGTTTAGGCGGCAGAAAATACGGTGGATCTACATACATAAGCACATTATTACCTTGTGCTCTAATTACCTCTGCAAAATCAAGGTTAGTCAATTTTGTATTTTCAAGGTATTTACCGCAAGGGATAATACGTTCTCCCCAACGTTCTGGCGGTAAACTTCTTTTAGGTCTATATCCCCACGCCGCAGATACAAGTTTGCCACTAAAGGAAGTTCGATTCAGATAATAATATTTTTTTCCTATCTCATAATTATTTTGAGGTTTACTAGTAAATATTTCTTTCCAACGTTCTTTGGATGCAGTTTCTTTCGATAATTCCAAGGCTAATCTTTCTCTAGCTTCAGGGTCTTGCATTGTTTCATAACAAATCATTAATTCTGAATCAAGATCATTCAACCAATTTATTTTCGCTTTAGGTTTTGTAAAAAATACAGTAGCCCCTCCTGCAAACGGCTCTCGATATTCAATATGTTTGACTGAATCCCAAAAGGGCTCTAGTATATTCATTGCATAATACTTACCGCCGGGATATCTAAAAGGTAAAGTTGCATTACTATTCTTCATTTCTAAACTCCATTATATCTTCAATATTGCAATCTAATGACATACAAAAGCCCCTATCTATGAGTTTCATACCCAAAGCTAGGGGCTCTCTTCGACCTCACAGTTTATTCCCACTCGACAATTACTAATCAATTTTGTTTAGAGATTATTTGCTGTCGTATTTGCAGTTCTTTTGATTATTTGATTTATCCATATTATCCTGCCTATATGGGCTAATGTTATCAATTTGTTATCGACATTGATAACACTTGCTCTATAACTGTGGATAATAGCAATACGTTCTATGTCAGATTATAAATGATTCTGTTTAGAGAATCAAGCTTTCCCATCTGTTTTATATTCTAACTTATATAAGAATCTAATGTGTAGTCCATATATTCATTATTACTCTCAGAATATCTATATACCTCAAGAACGTATAGCAAAGAAAATTCTTGCATTTCCTCATATTCTCTTTTAAATCGTAAAACTTCCTTTTCAGATAAATTCTTCTTTACACGTTTTATTACAAAAGTACCATTATTAAAAGTATTACAACTAGTGTTCTGTCTGCATTATATTCAGCTAAAATATTCTTCCATAAAATGCCATCCCATGTTATCATAAAAAGAAACGGCGGTGGCGACTATGGCAAGACCAAAGACTTATATTATTAAGCTCAGCGATGATGAAAGGGCTGAAATTCTGAAAACGATCCATAACAAGAAAACCCGCAGGACGATCTTAAAACGGTGGCAGATACTCCTTGAACTAGATGAAGTCCATGGTACAGGACTTACCCATGCCCAATTAGTCCCATTAGAATGCCTTCTCTTAATAGCTATTTCTGCTATATTTTCGTACATATAAACCTTTTTCTTAGACAAAAATTATTTATGAATTTTCGAACATCCTCAATCCCCTCACAATCTCCTCCGGCTCTGGCAACATTTCCTTCATATCTTCCGGCAAAGAATCACTCAGCTTATAAGTTGCCACTCCAATCGGCACATTCGATTGTTTCAACGCATATTCCACATATGTTTTGTCCTTGCTCTTGCAAATGATAATGCCAATAGACGGATTTTCTTCCGGCAGTTTTATCTGCTCGTCCAGTGCTGTTAGGTACAGTTGCATCTTCCCGGCATATTCTGCCTCAAACTCGCCTATTTTCAATTCAATTGCTACCAAGCTCCTCAATCTTCTGTGAAAGAGAAGTAAATCAATATATAAATCCCGGTTCCCAACGGTCAGATGGTATTGATTACCGACAAATGTAAAATCCCCGCCCATCTCTATCAAGAATGCCCGGATGTTGTTTACTAACTGCATTTCCAACTCATGCTCAGAGTATTCCGGCGACAGTTCCGCAAAGTCAAAGGTATATTCATCTTTTACTGCCAGCTTTGCCTGTGCCCTGCGTTCTTCCGGCAATGTCAAATCAAAATTCGTCTGATTTAATAAATACTTCTCATAAGTCTGTGCCTCAATAAAATTTGCCAAAATGCGTTTTGTCCACCCATACCGCTTTGCCATCTGGATGTAAAATTCCCTCTGCAAATCATCCTTACACTTCTCCATAATGACGACATTATTGCTCCAGCTAATTTCTCGCACCAATGGTGCGAGTTTTTCAGAATTGCGATAACTCAGGTAAAAGTTGCGCATTCTCCAGAGGTTTGCCGCAGAATATCCCTTTGCTCCCGGAAATTCTTTCTGCAACTCTTTTGACAAAATTTTTACAATGGATTTGCCCCATCCATTGATTTCCTGCTGCCTGTATATCTCTTCGCCAATCTCCCAATAAAGGTTGATGGTCTCCGTATTCATTATTTTCAGGACATGATACTGCTTTTTATGTATCAGTTTCTTCACGTCATTTACCAAAGGCTCATAGCCTGCAATTTCCACTCCGCCCATTCTTTCTCCAATTCTCGCACCACTGGCGCGAGTTTTATAAATTCAACCATCTCACAAATATTTTCATTAACGACCTGCCTATTCTTCTCCCGGCGGGTGGAATACTAGCAACTCTTGTATCTCACACCCTAACACCGTACACAGTTTACATAGCACATATACATCCAACCGGGTAATGCTGTTCGTGCAGTAATTATCTATCTGTTTCCAATTCATTTCTGCCTTGTGCGACAGCTTGTTCTTGCTCAGTCCCTTTTTCTTTAACAGCTCATTCAGCCGAATTTCCAAATATCCGTAATCTTCCTCCACGTTTCCACCTCTGCGTTTTCATATTTGTTTCATGCTCATAGTTTCATTTTATATTTATTGTAGAAACACGCTAACCCTAAACAAATATCAGAATACTAGATATAGAAACGTCAGTTCTTTTCTTTAAAAAGCAGATTATGCATTTATATCTATTTTCCCTGCTCTTTCTCTGCTGGGACAAAGACAAGCAAATCTTGAATTTCACATTCCAATACAAACGTGTCCAGCCGGGTAATTTCATCCTCACAATACCTGTCCACCTGCCTCCAGTTCATTGCCGCTTTCAGCGACACTTTGTTTCGGTTCAGTCCTTTTTTCTCTATAAGCTCTGCCAGCCGGATTTCCAGATGACCATAATTTTCTTCCACCCTGTCGCCTCCTGTCAAAAAATGATACACTGTTTTCCTTGCATTTTCATTCTATACTTGTTATAGAATTTTTGTAATCTCAAAGAAGCATTATAATATTTCTAACATAAACAAACGTTTTTACAGGAGGAAAGGAATGGAATTGGACTACTTTAAAGACACTGTCTTTGAACTGCTTTACGGTGCTGCTGATGAATGGAAGCCATTTTGAATTAGAGTGCCGCCAAATATACTAATTTAAAGAGGAACAGGTGATGTTATGGATATGAAAAA
>CAJUBG010000033.1 GCA_910584575.1 uncultured Dorea sp. | reverse complement strand
ACCCCAACGGCTTTTGCTATTATAAAGGCCAGTACCATTTGTTTTATCAGTATTATCCCTACGAGTCAAAATGGGGCCCCATGCATTGGGGCCATGCGGTCAGCAGCGACCTGCTCCACTGGGAGTATCTTCCTTGCGCACTTGCACCGGACGAGGCGTATGACAGGGACGGGTGTTTTTCCGGAAGTGCGGTGGTATTGCCGGACGGGAGGCATCTGCTGATGTATACCGGTGTGTTAAAGGAGCATCAGGAACGGGATGTTTACAGGGAAGTACAGACACAGTGCATTGCCGTAGGCGACGGGATTGATTATGAGAAATATGAACAGAATCCTGTTCTGGATGAGCAGGACATTCCGGAGGGCAGCAGCAGGTTCGACTTCCGTGATCCTAAGATGTGGAGGCAGGCCGACGGAACATATGCCTGTGTTGTGGGGAACCGTCCGGCTGACGGCAGCGGGCAGATATTGCTGTATACAAGCGAGGATGGATTCCACTGGAAGTTCAAGAGCGTGCTGGTTTCTAACCATGAACGGTTCGGGAAGATGTGGGAATGTCCGGATTTCTTTGAGCTGGACGGGAAATGGATACTGCTTACAAGCCCCCAGGATATGCTGCCCGAAGGATTTGAATATCATAATGGAAACGGAACGCTCTGCCTGATTGGAGATTATGACGAAGAAGTCGGTACATTCAAGGAGATGTATAACCAGTCTATTGACTACGGGATTGATTTTTATGCGACTCAGACGGTATTAACTCCGGATGGCCGCCGGATTATGATTGGCTGGATGCAGAACTGGGATGCCTGCGGGATCCGTTCTCCGGAGGAGCCCTGGTTTGGACAGATGAGTCTTCCAAGGGAATTATCTCTGAAAAACGGCAGGCTGTACCAGAAGCCTGTCAGGGAGTTGGACGCTATGCGGCGCAATCGAGTGGAATATACGGATGTGTCAGTTTCAGGATTGGTAGAGCTGGAAGGGATGAAGGGCAGAAGGGTGGATATGGAGATTAGTATCCGGCCAGCCGACGGGGAAGAACTGTATCAGAAGTTTGCCGTCCGTTTCGCCCAGAATGACAGATATTGGACCTCGCTTAGTTTCCGTCCCAGAGAATCTATCCTGAAGGTGGACCGGAAGTTCTCCGGTTCCAGAAGGGCCATTATCCATCAGAGGCGCAGCCTGGTAAATCCTGTGGATGGAGAATTGAAGCTGAGGATTATTCTGGACCGTTTCAGTGTGGAAGTCTTTGTAAATGACGGAGAGCAGGTTCTTTCTGCTACTATGTATACCGACCAGGAGGCAGACAGGATTTCATTTTTTGCAGACGGAATTGCGAAGCTTGATGTTGTGAAGTATACATTAATTGACGAAGTCCACCCGCCCCGATAGGGGCATGTATAGCGGTGTGCCCTTGGGTATACATTAATTGACGAAGTCCACCCGCCCCGATAGGGGCATGTATAGCGGTGTGCCCTTGGGTATACTCTCGTATAGGAGAATGGGGAAAAGGCAGGTGCGTAGTGAATGACTGGAATCTCTGCATTTGGCAGGATTCCAGCCAGAAAAATGATTGCTTATTTTAGTCCGTTTCAACCACATAATGTATCTTTTTATTTTCCTCTGCCGACGCGGCGAGTACATTCAGAAATGCGGCGGCATAATTCCCCAGATGTAAGGTAAGGTCATTTCCGTTTTGGATGCGAATCCATACCTCCTCCTGCACATCTGTGAGGCAGTCATGCAGAGCGTCCAGATTCCTTCCATACCAGTCCGGAAATACCGGAAGCTCTGCCAAGGCTCTATGCAGCATTTCCCTGTCCGTAATCAGTTTACCGTTTAATATACATGTGTACATGTTCAGTCTTCTCCATATAAAAGCTCAAAGGATTCATAATGATCCTCTGTATAATAGATCAGGCCGTCGTTGGAAAATACGATTCGCTTCGCACCGCGCTTGTCAGCCCCCAAGGTGTCGATATCACATTCCGTATATGTTCGGCCTTCCTTCTCTGGTAAAATCCCCTCATAGTTGCCGAAATGGCTGCCGCCGATGCATTTACCCGGTGCGTAGGGTTCTAAAGAGCCGCCCTGCCAACCCAGTTTTTCGGCATCCTTTTTTGTTATAAAATTGGACGGAAGATGTCCATAGATATAGATGTACCGCGCTACGTCGTCTTTACTGCTGTATGTTCCGTCCTCCGCCGGTTCTGATGCTTCTTCCGGCGGCGTATCCGGTTCGTTTTCCACAGTCTTGCTGACAGCAGTATCGCCTGTATTCCCGTTATCATTTTCCTTTACCGCGCCGCATCCGGTTATTGTCAGCATAAAGATTAATAGTGAAGCCAGAAAATATTGCAGCCATTTTTTTGCTTTTACATGATTCTTAATGCGGTTCTCTAAAATATGTTTCATGTCAATAAGTCCTCCTTGAGTATACTATAACATACCTTGCTGGACAAAGTCCACCTATCTGAAAGGTATGTATTACGGTGTGCCCTTGGGTATATCTTGTAAATCCGTGCAGCCAATTTTTTGTGGAAATGCCTTTGTTTAGTTGGTATAATGTATTTTAAGATAATCCGCAATAGGAAAGCAGGTCTGCGAATGGAAGGAGTGTGGAAGAAAATGGAGATGTGTAAGAAGAAACTACCGATTGGGATTGAAAATTTTGAAGATATTAGGAAAGAAGATTTTTACTATGTCGATAAAACAGGGCTTATTGCCGATTTACTCCATAATTGGGGATCAGTAAATCTGTTTACCCGTCCGCGGAGATTCGGGAAATCATTGAATATGAGCATGCTGGAACATTTTTTTTCATTGAATGGGGATAAAAGTATTTTTAATGGATTGGAAATCTCGAAGGAAACTGTGCTTTGCAAAGAATATATGGGAAAATATCCGGTTCTTTCAATTTCACTGAAAGAAATCAGCTCGTTGTCTTATGAGGCGGCGTTTCAAATGGCAGTTCAGATTTTGAAAAGGGTTCCTGCAAAAGTACAGTATCTTCTGGAGAGTGATGCTTTAAGTGAACAGGACAAAGCTGAATACCGGAAGCTTCTGGATGATAACATGTCGGAAGCGGTATTTAGCAGCAGTTTGCGGGTACTATCAGAATTATTAGAAAAGCACCATGGGACAAAAGTTATCCTGTTGATTGATGAATATGACGTCCCGCTGGCCAAGGCACATGCCAACGGATACTATGACCAGATGGTTACTTTGATTCGCAATTTTCTAGGACAGGCGCTAAAGACGAATAACAGCCTGAAATTTGCCGTACTGACAGGGTGCCTTCGGATTTCAAAAGAGAGCATTTTTACCGGACTCAACAATCTGAAGGTCCGTTCCGTTACGGATGTACGTTTTGACGAATATTTTGGATTTACAGATACAGAGGTTAAAGAGCTTTTGGAGTATTATGGGTATCCGGAAAGTTATGAGGCGGCAAAGAATTGGTATGACGGATATCGTTTCGGAAATGTGGATGTATACTGTCCGTGGGATGTTTTGAATTACTGTGACGCTTTGCTGGACGATAGAGAGGCACAGCCGGAGAATTACTGGATTAACACCAGCAGCAATGACGCAGTAAAACGGTTTATTCAGGAATCGGCAAATGCTGCGACAAAGCGGGAGATTGAACGCCTGACAGCCGGAGAAGCTATCACGAAAGAAATTCACCAGGAGCTGACTTATCCAGAGATTTATGAGACGATTGATAATATTTGGAGTCTGCTTTTTATGACCGGTTATCTGACTCAGAGAGGAAAAGCGGAAGGAAGACAGATGAAGCTGGCAATTCCGAATCTGGAGATTCGGGATATTTTTGAGACGAAGATTATGGAGTTTTTCAAGGAGAATGTCAAAAAGGACGGGGAAACCCTGAGCTGTTTTTGTGATGCCCTGCAAAAGGGAGACGCGGAGAATGTAGAGAAGATTTTCACAGAGTATTTAAAAAGAACCATCAGTATACGTGACACAGCCGTAAGAAACGAAATGAAAGAAAACTTCTATCACGGAATTTTGATTGGAATTCTGGGGGTCAAAACTCGGTGGGGAGTATCTTCCAATCGGGAGTTAGGAGAAGGCTATGCGGATATCCTTGCTGAACCGGATACCGGGGATATGGGAATCATAATTGAGTTAAAGTATGCCCATGACGGGAGGCTTGACGCGGCATGTAAAGAAGCGTTAAAACAGATAGAGTATACCAGATATGAAGACGACCTTGAAGACGACGGGGTAGAGAATATTTTAAAATATGGAATCGCATGTTATAAAAAACGTTGTAAGGTGCTTCTGGCAGAAAAATAGATATTAAAAACCTTGTAAAAGTAAAACATCTACATTATACTAAGTCTATCGGATGCACACTGGGCGTATCAAGGAGACAGCAGGACAGGCTAGGGAGAGGGAAAAGGATGGGGAAGGAAACCGCGGTTTCGTTAAATACAAAGATTGAAGCATTCCAGGGTCTGCGAGCCGTCGCATTGGCAGGAATCATTTTCTACCATTATAATAATCCTGGTTTGTCCACATATGCGGCATGGTCAGTCAGCATGTTTTTCATGTTAAGCGGTTATCTGAACGGTATATCCTGGTCTAATGGAAAACATCCCCCAAAGGACTTAAAGGGCAGTATCTTTTACATGCTGCGCCACATAAAGAAGCTGTACCTGCTGCATATCATCATGACGCTTCTGTGTATCCCTGTTTCCGGAATCCCTGAGCAGATACGCCAAAGCGGGCTGTCGGGGTTTGTGTTCTGGGGGCTTGTATTTCTGATGAGCGTTACTCTGACAAAATCCCTGTATCCCAAGTATTACTGGGGATTTAACGGTGTTTCCTGGTTTTTGTCCGCCTATGCAGTCATCAGTCTTTTGACGCCTGCGCTGCTTCATAAGACAGCGCATATGTTGGAGAATAAAAGATTCAAGACAGCGCTTAAAGCTATACTTGCCATATGGATCTTACAGTTTAGCTATTGTTTTTTGATTGGGCGGACGGACTGGAATATAGAATACTGGATTTACATTTTCCCTTTATCGCGTCTGGGAGAGTATATGACTGCAATGATTGTGGGAATGTTTACCCAGAGGGTATTTTGTGACGCGTTCTCCTGTGAGGATGACAGACTTTCAGCGGCAGAAGCCGGTTTATCGTTGCCATTTGGGAAAATATCCGCGATTCTCGGCATAATCTTTGGAATCATGATTGCCATGCTGATTTTCTGTGTGTCCATACCGGAATGGCTGGTGAGGAGTGTGGTATGGATTATCCCCAATACTGTACTTTTATGGAGTCTGCACAGCTCTAAGGGAATCCTCACCAGAAGCTTGTCTTTAAGGCCGCTTGTAATATTGGGAAACGATTCCGCGTATATGTTTTTAATCCATCCGGTAATCTACGGCTATTTTGCGTATTTCGGGCTGACGGGCAGCGGTACAGCTAGCCGTATCTTTGTGATGGTTTTAAATTATTTCATTACGTTTACATTGGCAGAAGCATTCCGTCGGCTGACAGGCAGATGGAACTATAATAGAATAAAGAAAATGGAGGAAAAGAAAGATGTTATATGAAGAAGTATTAGCAAATGCAAGAACTTGCGTAGGAGAGATCTGCAAGGCGTGTCCGGTTTGTAACGGAAAGGCATGCGGCAGTAAGATTCCGGGGCCTGGCGCGAAAGGAACCGGAACCGTGGCAATTCGGAATTATAATAAATGGCAGGAGATTTTCGTGAATATGGATACAATCTGCGAGAATAAGCCTGTGGATACTTCTCTTAACTTATTTGGGAGGACTTTTAAGGCGCCGATTTTTGCCGCGCCAATCGGAGCCATGAAGCTTCACTATGGCGATAAATATGACGATTTGGAATACAACGATATCCTGGTGTCAGCCTGTGCGGATGCGGGGATAGCCGCATTTACGGGAGACGGTACCAATCCGGCAGTCATGGAGGCGGCTACAAAGGCTATCGGGAAAAAGGGCGGGGCCGGAATCCCGACGGTGAAGCCCTGGGATATCAACACATTGAAGGAGAAGCTGGCCTTGATTAAGGAGTGCGGTTCTTTTGCCGTTGCAATGGATATCGACGCCGCAGGGCTTCCGTTTTTGAAGAATCTGACTCCGCCGGCAGGAAGCAAGTCTGTGGAGGATTTAAAGGAGATTGTGGATATCGCAGGAGTGCCGTTTGTGGTGAAGGGAGTCATGACTGTAAAGGGCGCTCTTAAGGCAAAGGAAGCCAAAGCATCGGCAATCGTTGTGTCGAACCACGGCGGACGCGTGCTTGATCAGTGTCCGGCAACGGCGGAGGTGTTAGAGGAGATTGCCGACGCAGTAGGAAATGATATGAAGATTTTCGTTGACGGTGGAATCCGTTCCGGAGTGGACGTATTTAAGGCTCTTGCGCTTGGCGCAGATGCGGTTCTGATTGGACGTCCGTTCGTGACTGCCGTATATGGCGGGGCGGCAGAAGGGGTGAAGGTTTACACCGCGAAACTGATTTCTGAGCTGGAGGATGCTATGGCTATGTGCGGTGCGCATTCTCTGGAGGAGATTACGAGAGATATGGTAAGGTAGTCCATGAAAAGTCTGAATGAAGATATCAAATCCGGACAGTTTAAGAGTGTCTATCTCCTGTACGGGGAGGAGACGTATCTGAAGAAGCAGTACAAGGACCGGATGACAAAAGCCGTGGTTCCGGACGGGGATACCATGAACTATGCGTATTATGAGGGAAAAGGAATCAATCCGGCGGAGATTATCGATCTGGCGGAGACCATGCCGTTTTTTGCCGAGAGGCGGTTGGTGGTGGTGGAGAATTCCGGTTTTTTCAAGAATGCCACGCCGGAGATGGCGGACTATATTAAGGCCATGCCAGATACCGTATGTATTCTCTTTATTGAAAATGAAGTGGACAAGCGGGGAAAGATGTACAAGGCTGTGAAGGATAAAGGCCGGATCGTGGAGATGGGGCGGCAGGACGAGAAAACGCTGCTCTACTGGATTGCGGGCAATGTAAAGAGAGAGGGGCGGCAGATTAAGGAATCTACCGCCCGCTATCTGGTGTCCAAGACAGGTACGGATATGGAGAATCTGGAAAAGGAGTTGGAAAAGTTATTTTCTTACACATTGGGGCAGGACGAGATTACTGCCGCGGATATTGACGATATCTGTACGACCCAGATTTCTAATAAGATTTTTGATATGGTTGAGGCGGTTGCGGCAAAAAAGCAAAGACTGGCTTTGAATTACTATTACGATCTGCTTGCGCTGAAAGAGCCGCCAATGCGGATTCTTTATCTTTTGGCGCGCCAGTTCAAGCTTCTGTTGGAGGTAAAGGATTTGATGGGGAGGGGAAACGATAAATCCCAGATTGCAAAGACGGCGAAACTCCATCCCTTTGTTGCGGGAAAATACATGCAGCAGAGCAGGACGTTTACCAAGGCAGAGCTTCGTGATATTATGGAGGAGGCTGCCAATATGGAAGAAATGGTGAAGACAGGGCGGCTGAATGATGTGATGAGCGTGGAGATATTTATTGTAAAATTCAGCGCGTAGGGTATTTTTGATAAAATTTATGAAGTTAGGGGAACGAAAATAGTGGCAGGAATAGAGCAGAGTAAGATTCGTAATTTTTGTATTATCGCACATATAGACCATGGGAAGTCCACGCTGGCAGACCGGATTATTGAGAAGACGGGGCTTTTAACCAGCAGGGAGATGCAGTCTCAGGTTTTGGACAATATGGACCTTGAGAGGGAGAGAGGGATTACCATCAAGGCCCAGGCGGTGCGTATCGTCTATCAGGCGAAGAACGGGGAGGAATATATTTTCAACCTGATTGATACGCCGGGACATGTGGATTTCAATTATGAGGTGTCCAGAAGCCTTGCGGCGTGCGACGGGGCGATTCTGGTGGTGGATGCCGCCCAGGGGGTGGAGGCCCAGACGCTGGCCAACGTTTATCTGGCGTTAGACCATGACCTGGACGTAATGCCGGTGATTAACAAGATTGACCTTCCCAGTGCAGAGCCGGAGAGGGTGATTGAGGAGATTGAGGATGTCATCGGGATTGAGGCAATGGACGCCCCGCAGATTTCGGCAAAGACAGGACTGAATGTGGAGGAGGTTCTGGAGCAGATTGTGGAGAAGATTCCCGCGCCCCAGGGAGATTCGTCGTCGCCGCTTAAAGCGCTGATTTTTGACTCTCTGTATGATTCCTATAAGGGTGTGATTGTGTTTTGCAGGATTAAGGAGGGAACCGTCAGGAGAGGGACGCCGATTCTGATGATGGCTACCGGCGCTAAGGCAGAGGTGGTCGAGGTAGGATATTTCGGCGCGGGACAGTTTATTCCCTGTGACGAGCTGAGCGCGGGCATGGTGGGTTATATCACGGCAAGCCTTAAGAATGTGAAGGATACCAGGGTGGGCGACACGATTACGGATGCGTCCAATCCGTGTGCCATTCCCCTTCCGGGCTACAAAAAGGTTAATCCAATGGTGTACTGCGGTATGTATCCTGCTGACGGGGCAAAGTATCCGGATCTTCGGGATGCTTTGGAGAAGCTTCAGTTGAATGACGCCTCCTTACAGTTTGAGCCGGAGACTTCTATTGCGTTAGGGTTTGGATATCGCTGTGGGTTCTTGGGGCTTCTCCATCTGGAGATTATCCAAGAGCGTTTGGAGAGAGAGTATAATCTGGATTTGGTGACTACGGCGCCAGGAGTTATTTACAAGGTGCATAAGACCAACGGTGATGTGATTGAGCTTACGAATCCGTCCAATCTTCCGGATCCGTCGGAGATTGACTATATGGAGGAGCCTATGGTGAAGGCGGAGATTATGGTTACATCTGAGTTTATAGGGGCGATTATGGATCTCTGCCAGGAGCGCAGGGGGGTGTACGACGGGATGGAGTATATCGAGGAGACAAGGGCTGTGCTTCGGTATCATTTACCGCTGAATGAGATTATTTATGATTTCTTTGACGCGCTGAAATCACGCTCCAGAGGCTATGCGTCGTTTGACTATGAGATGGATGACTATGTACAGTCTAATCTGGTGAAGCTGGATATTCTGATTAATAAGGAGGAGGTGGACGCCCTGTCCTTCATTATCCATGCGGATACGGCTTACGAGCGCGGGCGCAAGATGTGTGAGAAGCTGAAGGAGGAAATTCCGAGGCAGCTTTTTGAGATTCCAATCCAGGCGGCAATCGGAAGCAAGATTATCGCAAGGGAGACGGTCAAGGCTATGCGTAAAGACGTGCTTGCCAAGTGTTATGGCGGAGACATCAGCCGTAAGAGAAAGCTTCTGGAGAAGCAGAAGGAGGGTAAGAAGCGGATGCGCCAGGTGGGCAATGTTGAGATTCCGCAGAAAGCGTTTATGAGCGTTTTGAAGCTGGATGATAAATAAGGGTACAGGTATTAGATTGTGGGAAGTGAAAAGAGAGATTTAGAATTATATATCCATGTCCCGTTTTGTATCAAAAAATGTCAATACTGTGATTTCCTGTCAGCGCCTTCGTCTAAGGAGGAACGGCAGGAGTATGTAAAAAGCCTTTGCCGGCAGCTCCGTACCTACGGTGAGCTGGCGAAGGCTTATCATGTTGTCAGTATTTTCGTTGGAGGTGGAACGCCTTCTATATTGGATAAAGAGCAGCTTCTTGGGATTTTTGATGCGGTCAGGGATACGTTTACGGTTGATGGGGATGCGGAGATTACCATAGAGGTGAATCCTGGCACTGTGACCGAGGAAAAACTTAAGGCGTATCTTAAGGCGGGGATTAACCGTCTGAGCATTGGCTTGCAGTCGGCAGAGAATGAGGAATTGCGGCTTCTTGGGAGGATTCATACTTACGAGGACTTCCTTTCCACTTACGGGCTGGCAAGGGAGATGGGATTTGGGAATATCAATGTGGATTTAATGTCGGCAATTCCGAAGCAGACACTAGAGGGTTGGGAGAGGACTCTTAGGAAGGTTGTCAGGCTTAGGCCAGAGCATATCTCGGCGTACAGTCTGATTATTGAGGAGGGAACGCCGTTTTACGAGAGATATGGAAAAGGAGGCCATGGGGACGAGCTGCCAGGCGAGGAGGAGGAACGGAGGATGTACTGGCGCACGGCCAGGCTTCTTGAGGAGTATGGATATCGCAGGTATGAAATCTCTAATTATGCCCTGCCAGGGTATGAGTGCAGGCATAATCTGGGTTATTGGAACCGGACAGAGTATCTGGGGATTGGTACGGGGGCGGCGTCTCTTATGGATAACAGGAGATGGAATTATGGGGAGGAGCCGGCGGGCTTAAGCGTGAGGGAACAGATGGAGGAGTTTATGTTTCTGGGACTTCGGAAAATGGAGGGTGTGTCAAAGACGAAGTTTGAGGAGAGCTTCGGGTGTGGGATGGAGGAGGTTTATGGAGAAACGCTTAGTAGGATGTATGAAATGGGGCTGATGGAAGGAGAGGGGGAGTTTGTACGGCTGACAGAGAGGGGGATTGACGTCAGCAATGGGGTGTTGTGTGAGTTTTTGCTGTGAAAATGCAGGGGTATATTGTTGAAAAAATGTGGAAAAATAGGGGATATCCGTACTTGATATTCTGAATTTTATCGGCTATGATAGGGGTATAGTGGCAAAAGTTAGGAAGTTTGCAGGGAAGATTTGGTTACAGTTAAGAAATTGAGGATTTAGGAGAGGTCATCATATGGTTTCCGGCATGATAAGGTTTTGTTAGATTCTGAAGGAAAGGGGGAAAAATTGTTCTGTATCGTAACGGATGAAAGAGGAGAGAAATGATATTCTAAGGAAACCTCAGAAAAGGAATCATTAGAATATCATTTATTTAATAATTATTATACAGTTTAAGCATTTTCTTCGATAGAAATTGTCAGTTGACAGGTATCCATATGTTGTCTATTTATCCAGGTCTCGATTTCATTTTTAGAAAATTTTTGATTCTTAAAAATAGCAGAATCGGGTGTTAAGGTGATTTGAGTGCCGGATGGATGCACGTTGCTTTTGCAGACGATTTTATGCTGTGGAATTCCTCGAACATAATCTTGTTGAAAATTTAGCCCATCTCTGTAAACACAGACTTGTAGACTTTCACACAAGGAACTGACCATCTGAAGCCCAGAGTTTGAAAAGGTTTCCAAGTGGTTATATTCTATATTTGAGATAGGATGTCCGGCAAAAATTTTCTGTAAAGTACGATTGTCTGGATGTTCATCGCCGGTTAGAGGAATTCCCCGTCCGTTATCCTTAATCTGTATGTGTCCATTAGAGAAAAGAGTAATTTTAATTTCTGTACAGAAGCCCTCTTTCGCCTCAGCTAAAGAGGCATTAAGGATTTCATAGATTAGCATATGCATCTCGTTAAATAGGGTGTCATTGTTTTTCATATACAGTCTCCTTTCAGTTGCAGAGGGAATTACATAAGCGGGCACTTTATAAGTGATTGGGTGTTTCTGAATGGTGCTTGGTGTAGAACCGAATAAATGGGTAAAAGATCTTGTAAATCCTTCATGTGAATCAAAAGCATACAATAAAGATACCTCCAAAACTTTTTTGCCTTCGAGCAAAGAAACCATAGCATGCTGCAATTTTCGGATTCGTATATAGCTTGTTACAGATATTCCAATCGCATTAGAAAAAAGCTTACTAAAATAAAATGGACTATATCCAACAAGCTCGGCAAGCTCAGTGAGAGTTATTTTTTCTTGAATGTGTTCATCAATGTAAGAAAGTACAGAAGCATAAGTATTGCGGCTCATATATTCCTCCGTGAGATAAATTTAAAAAGCTGATGTTTCATGAAACTATGCTATAATTATACATGAAGATAACAGGATTTTCTTGATACTAAATATGATTTTATAGAAGAATGTCAGGTAAAATCAGGAAATATCAGGGCTTGATATTCAGGCATTTATCGTCTTTGATAGAGAGAATGTTGAATGTAATGAAAAGAGGTGAAGCTATCCATGGAAACAAAAAAGAAATTGCCAATAGGCATTGAATTTTTCAGCGACATAAGGACTAAGGGCTTCTATTATGTAGATAAAACAGCATTTATCCGAGATTTACTTGCTTCCTGGGGAAGCGTCAATCTCTTTACGCGTCCCCGCCGTTTTGGAAAGAGCCTGAATATGGACATGCTCAAGACTTTTTTTGAGATTGGCACAGAGCCGGCTTTGTTTGACGGGCTGGAAATAGCGAAGGATACCGTTCTCTGTGAACAGTATATGGGGAAATATCCTGTTATTTCAATTAGTCTAAAGGATGTGAGTGGTCCGTCCTATGAGTCTGCATTAAAGAGGATGTCCTCGGCAATCAGAAAAGAGGCGCGCCGGCATCAATATCTTCTTGACAGTGACCGACTAAGAGATGTGGATAAAGAAACTCTTAATGTATTGTATTCCTTGTACTTAGAGGAAGAAGTGCAGGAAGAAAGTCTATATATTCTTTCAGAAATGCTGCACAAGCATTATGGAAAAAAAGTCATTATTTTGATTGACGAGTATGATGTGCCTTTAGATAAAGCGTATCAAAGAAATTATTATTCTCAGATGGTAAATCATATCCGTGTGATGTTCAGCGAGGCATTAAAAACCAATGTGAATTTGGAATTTGCGGTCATAACAGGATGTTTAAGAATTGCAAAGGAGAGTATATTTACTGGGCTCAATAATTTTAAGGTAAGGACAATTTCAGACGTAGATTTTGCGGAATATTTTGGATTTACAGATATTGAAGTCAGAGAAATACTACATTATTATGGAATCGAAGAAACCTATAACAAGATGAAGGAATGGTATGATGGTTATCAATTTGGACAAACTGAAATGTATTGTCCCTGGGATGTATTGCACCAGTGTAAGGAATATGGAGAGATTGAAACATAGCCACTT
Organism: uncultured Dorea sp.; assembly: GCA_910584575.1. GTDB lineage: Bacteria > Bacillota > Clostridia > Lachnospirales > Lachnospiraceae > Sporofaciens. The sequence continues at coordinate 27,053 of CAJUBG010000033.1, read as the reverse complement.
ATGGATTCCCCAACCCAAACAGGAGTTGCCAAAAAACAATATGTCCAGCAACTCCTGTTTAAGTTTACCATAACCCATCACATCTTAAGCACAATCCCCACACAAGCGCCCGCCGCAATCCAAACCAGCGGATGCAGCTTCCCAAGCTTCTTAACCTGCAAAAGTACAAAAGTCACCCCGCAGACCGCCACATTGGTCAGATTTACCTGCACCTGTCCTCCTGAAACCGCCACAATGGCAATCTTAAGCAATTCCCACACAGCATACCCAATCAAAGCGGCAACCGCCGGACGAATTCCGTAGAACGCTGCCTTCACATTGGCGTTTTCGCTGAAATTCTCCAGAAACTTTGCAATCAATATAATAATAATCCACGCAGGCGCCGTGAGAGCCAGAGTCGCCACAATCGCCCCAGGGACTCCGGCGGCGTTATACCCTGCGTAAGTGGCCATATTAATCCCCACAGGGCCAGGCGTACTCTCGCTGATGGCTACCATATTCGTAAGCTCGCTTACAGTAAACCAGTCATATTTATTGGTCAAATCCATCAGAAATGGCAGGGTAGCCATACCGCCCCCGATGGAAAACAGGCCAATCTTAAAAAATTCATATGCAAGAATCAGATAAATCATGCAGACCGCCTCCTCTCTATATGCTTGGCAGCGATTCCCGTGATACCGGAAAGGACGATAACCACGGCGGTGGGAATGGGAGTAAAGCATGCCAGCACAAACGCAGCCAGAAATACCACGGCGCCCAGTTTATCTACAATACCTTTTTTCGCCATGGTAAATACAGTATTCAGCATCAGGGCGCAGACCACAATCCGGATTCCTGCCAGCGCATGAAGCACCACCGGCATATGGATAAAATTCTGTAAAATGGACGCAACCAGACAGATGATAATCAGCGACGGGGACACCATCCCCAGAGTTCCGGCGACGCTGCCTAAGAATCCGGCCTGCTGATATCCGACATAAGTGGCGGTATTGACCGCAATAATCCCAGGGGTACACTGTCCAATAGCGTAGATATCCAGAAGTTCTTCTTCTGTACACCAGCCGTACTTCTGTACTACCTCACGCTGAAGCATAGGCAGCATGGCAAGCCCTCCGCCGAAGGTCAGGCCGCCGATTTTAAAAAAACTAACGTATAATTCACCTATTTTTTTTGCTTTCATAGAAAATGCTTCTCCTGAATTTATTTTATATTATAAAAGTTTTGACATAATTAACGCATATATTTCCTGGTTCTTTTTCGTCCAGTTATGCGCAATCGTCTCCGCCTCTGCCTCCGTGGGCGCGGTTACAGTTAGGTCAATCAACGGAATCCGTTGCTCAATGACCTGGCATTTTACGGAATACTCCCCGTTGGGGTTCCGGTAATAGTCCGATTTCACAGAAACCTCGTTCTTTAATTCATATTTCTTTTTTTTCAGAAACTCATTGATATCCTGCTGGATGGCGGGGGAGATATCGTTCCGGAAATAATATACAATCTCTGTGCCCTCCTCAGTGATGTGGTAGAAGGTTCGGTTATGGGTAGATTCCTCCCGCACAAGGTTGGCCTCCGCAAGCTCTGAGATTGCCTGCTGAAGCTTAAAATAAGTAGTATACCCTTCCTCCAGGATAAATTCCGAAATCTGCGCATTAGTAAGAGGGAAATCCACCCTGTTCAATATATACAGAATAATCAGCTTATATAATTTGAGAGGTTTGTCCATCATATCCTTCCTTTCCCTGCCAGATGTCCTGCTCTTTTAAATATGCCCGCAAACGATTGAGCACCTGGCGTTTATTTCCTGTCCACAGCGGGGCGATTAAGAGAGATTTAGGACCGTCTCCGGTCAGCCTGTGTACCACGATATCGCGCCGCAGGGCGCACAGACATTTGCCAAGCATCCCGAAATATTCCTCTATGTCAGGAAGGTGGAAGGGGTGCTGCCGGTAATAGTAGGCCAGGTCCGTATGTTTTAATATATGTAATAATTGAAATTTTACACCCTGGATATCCAGGGTATTCAGGTATCTGACGGTTGCAAGCTGATGCTCAATCGTTTCTCCCGGAAGGCCCAGGATGGTGTGGACGATAACCAAAATCCCAAGTCTGCGCAGATTGCAGACCGCCTGTTCAAATACCGAGAGCTCATATCCCCTGCGGATCAATGAGGCTGTCTTCGGATGAATGGTCTGGAGCCCTAATTCCACCCACACCGGTTTGAGCCGGTTCAGCTCACCCAACAATTCCAACACGTCAGGGCCAAGACAGTCCGGACGGGTGGCAATGTCAAGAATCCGGATATCCGGATGGCGTATGGCTTCAAAAAATACCTCCCGCAGACGGGGAAGCGGCGCGTAGGTGTTGGTATATGCCTGAAAATATGCGATATATGCGGTGCCGGAATATTTTCCGGCAGACTGGGCCTTACCCTTTGTAATCTGCTCTGTGATGGAAAGCCGTCTGTCGGCGGCAAAATCCCCTGACCCTCCGGCGCTGCAAAAGATACAGCCTCGGTTTCCAAGGGTACCGTCACGGTTAGGGCAGGTCATCCCCGCATTCAGTGAAATCTTATAAAGTTTTTCCCCGTAGGTCTGTTTTAGATAGTGGTTCAGAGAATAGTATCTCTCGCCTTCTAAGGAGACAGCCATATAGCTCAACCGCCTTTTTAAATACTGTGAAATGTGTTCATGCCAGACAGCTTTTCGCGGCTTCTGACTGAACGATATCACTATAATATCATTCTTGCAACATCAAATCAATAAAAAGGCTTTTAAATTTCCATTAAATGTAGTATAATAACATTTAATTCCAACTGGGTCAGTTCAGGCCCCTCATATCCCAGGGAAAATATATATGGATATTGGTATGTCAGATATTTGTATAGGTGGAAAATCAAAATTCATGAAAGGATATTTATAATGAGAGAGAAGTATGAATCATTACCTTTATCTACACTCAAAGACCTTGCCAAAGCGAGAGGAATAAAAGGAATATCGACAATGAAAAAAGCGGAGTTGATTGAGCGTATGTTAGAAGAAGACGAGAAGGAGAAACAGGCGTCGAGAGAGCAGGTAAAAGAGATGTCTGCGAATACAGGAGATAAAGAGGTTCATGATATAGACAGGCTTGACAGCGGGATTACGGCGTGTGGAATCTTAGAGGTGCTTCCGGACGGATATGGATTTATCCGAAGCGCCAACTATCTGCCGGGAGAGAATGATGTGTACGTGTCGCCGTCCCAGATTCGTAAGTTTAATCTAAAGACTGGGGATATTCTGGAAGGAAATACACGGATTAAGACGCAGCAGGAGAAGTTCAGCGCGTTGTTATATCTGACCAAGATCAATAACATTGATCCCATGAAGGCAATGCGCAGGACAAACTTTGAAGACATGACGCCCATTTTTCCGGACGAACGGCTTAGGATGGAGTGCGGCAAGACGAGCACGGCCATGAGGATTGTGGACTTGCTGTCGCCTATTGGAAAGGGACAGCGTGGAATGATCGTTTCACCGCCCAAGGCAGGTAAGACAACCCTGCTTAAGCAGGTGGCATTGTCTGTTCGGAAGAATAATCCGGAGATTCATCTGCTGATTCTGCTGATTGATGAGCGCCCTGAGGAGGTCACGGATATCAAGGAGACTATCGAGGGTGACAACGTGGAAGTTATCTACTCTACATTTGACGAATTGCCAGAGCATCATAAGCGTGTGTCAGAGATGGTAATCGAGCGCGCGAAGCGTCTGGTAGAACATAAGAAAGACGTTATGATTCTTTTAGACAGTATCACTCGTCTGGCAAGGGCGTATAACCTAACGGTTCCGCCGTCAGGAAGAACCCTGTCCGGCGGTCTTGATCCGGCGGCGCTGCATATGCCGAAGCGGTTTTTCGGCGCGGCTAGAAACATGCGCGGCGGCGGGAGCCTTACCATCCTTGCGACGGCTCTCGTCAACACAGGAAGTAAGATGGACGACGTAATCTACGAGGAGTTTAAGGGAACCGGTAATATGGAGTTGGTACTAGACCGGAAGCTGTCCGAAAAGAGGGTATTTCCGGCAATCGATATTCCGCAGTCCGGAACCAGAAGGGAGGACTTGCTGCTGTCTAAGGAGGAACAGGAGGCGGTTGACACGATGCGCCGCGCCTTAAACGGTATGCGCGCGGACGAGGCTGTGGAGAATATCCTGAATATGTACAGCAGAACCCGCAATAATGCAGAGTTAATCCAAATGGTAAAAAAGACAAAAATAATATAGACAATGTCTCGTTTTTGTGGTACAATAACAACGCTGTTTAGATAATAAGAAATGCATAGCTGACGGCACAGGCTTTTTGTGGTAACCGGACATTGCCAGTGAAGCCGGCTGACAGCATATGACGTAATAAAGAAGAGGTGAAGATCATGAAAGAAGGAATACATCCAACATATCATCAGGCAACTGTAACTTGTAACTGTGGTAACACTTTTGTGACAGGTTCTACAAAAGAAGATATCCACGTGGAGATCTGTTCCAAGTGCCATCCATTCTACACAGGACAGCAGAAGGCAGCTCAGGCTCGCGGTCGTGTTGATAAGTTCAATAAGAAATACGGAATGGGCAAATAAGATTGCAGGTATCGGGTTGAGGTTGTATGATCTCAACCCTTTTCTATATATGTATAAAGGAGTATTACAAATTATGAAATCATCGAATATAGGCGGTCAGGCCGTGTTAGAAGGCATTATGATGAAGCATAAGGATGATTATGCGGTGGCAATACGCAAGTCTGACGGGGAGATCCTTGTGAGCAAGGAGACGTATAAGAGCATTGTCCACAGATGGAAGAAGCTGACAGAACTCCCATTTATTCGGGGAGTCTTTAATTTTATTGATTCCATGGTGCTCGGAATGAAGACGCTGACGTATTCCGCCAGCTTTTTCGAGGAGGAGGAAGAAAAAGAGCTGACCGAAGATGAGGCCAAGAAGCAGGAGAAGAAGGAGAGCCTGCTTATGGGGGTGACGGTAGCGTTTTCCATTGTGATGGCAGTAGCCATTTTCATGGTGCTTCCCTATTTCCTGTCCTCTTTACTGGAGAAATATATACCCTCTTACAGCGCCCGCACTGTAATCGAAGGTTTTGTGCGGATTGGCATTTTTGTCTTATATGTGCTGCTGATTTCCCGGATGAAGGATATTCAGCGGACGTTTATGTACCACGGTGCAGAGCACAAGTGTATCAACTGTATTGAGCACGGGCTTCCTCTGACCGTGGAGAATGTGCGCGTCAGCTCTAGGCAGCATAAGCGGTGCGGAACGAGCTTTCTGTTTCTTGTGCTTGCAATCAGTATCATTATGCTGGTGCTGGTACGGGCAGAAACCCCGCTGATGAGGATTGTAATCCGGATTGCCCTGCTTCCGGTGATTGCAGGAATTTCCTATGAGTTTTTAAAGCTGGCGGGACGCAGCGAGAATCCGGTTGTGAATCTGCTCAGCAAACCAGGGCTTGCGATTCAGAAGATTACGACAAAAGAGCCGGATGACGGTATGATTGAAGTGGCAATCCAGGCGGTTGAGGCAGTATTTGATTGGAGAGCGTATGAAGCAGAGAATTTTCACGCTGCGGCAGATCATTGAAGAAGGAACCGAGGCATTAAGGGAAGCCGGCATTGAGGAGGCTGCCCTGGATGCGTGGTATCTACTGGAATATACGACAGGTATCAGTCGGGCGTCATACTACGGAGAGCCTGACAGGGAATTAGAGGAAGGGCTGGCTTTACAGTATTTTGGGTATATTGAGAGACGAAAGGAACGGATTCCGCTTCAGCATATTACCAAAGAGCAGGAATTCATGGGATACCCCTTTTATGTGGATGAACATGTGCTGATACCCCGTCAGGATACGGAGACGCTGGTGGAGGAGGCTGTGAAGCTAATTCGCGAAAAGGGCGGTGGAAGGGTTCAGGTGCTTGATATGTGTACCGGCTCCGGTTGTATTCTGCTGAGTATTTTGAAAATGTGTCCGGAAGCAGAAGGCACGGGCTGTGATATTTCTAAGGCTGCGCTGGCTGTTGCAAGGAAGAATGCAGGGCGGTTGGATGTGAAGGCAGAGTGGGTGCAGTCGGATTTATTTACGGATTTTGTGGGAAATAATACAAAATTCGACATTATTGTGTCCAATCCTCCCTATATCCCTACATTGGATATTGAAGGGCTTCAGGCTGAGGTGCGCTTCCATGATCCAAGGATTGCGCTGGACGGCGGGGAGGATGGGCTGTATTTTTACAGAAAGATAATAAAAGAAAGCATTTCCCATATCAAAACAGGGGGAAGCCTGCTGTTTGAGATTGGCTGCGGCCAGGGAGAGGATGTAAAAGCCCTGATGAAAGGCCGTGGCTATGAGAGTGTGGAGATAAAAAAAGATTTGTCAGGTCTTGACCGTGTGGCGACAGGTATTTACAATGGAGGCAAGGCTAGAAAGAGTGGTTTTTTGTAGCAAAGGAGAGCCGGACTTCGTCCATTAAGGTATCGGGAATGAAAAAAGAAGATTAGTCCAGGAGGAAGAAAGATGTTTGATAGATTAGAGGATTTGCTCATTCGTATGGAGGAAATATTAAGTGAGCTTCAAGAGCCGGACGTTGCCAGTGACCAGGCAAGATTCCGGAAACTTATGAAGGAACAGAACGACCTGTCTCCTATTGTGGAGGCATATAAGGAATATAAGGCGTGTAAACAGGCAATCGAGGACAGCCTTCAGATGCTGGAGGAGGAATCGGACGAGGAGATGCGCGAGCTTGCGAAGGAGGAGTTGAACGAAGCCAAGGCAAGGGTAGAGGAGTTGGAAAGAGAGCTTAAGATTCTGCTTCTCCCCAAAGACCCCAATGACGACAAGAATGTTATTGTGGAGATTCGCGCAGGCGCAGGCGGAGACGAGGCGGCGCTGTTTGCCGCGGAGATTTATCGTATGTATCTGCATTATGCAGAGAGCAGACGTTGGAAGGTGGAATTGGTTGAATGTGAGGAAATCGGTATTGGCGGTATGAAGAATGTTACCTTCATGATTAACGGAAGCGACGCCTATTCTGTGATGAAATATGAGTCCGGCGTACATCGTGTACAGCGTGTGCCGGAGACAGAGTCCGGCGGACGGATTCACACGTCCACTATTACCGTGGCCGTGATACCAGAGGCGGAGGAGGTGGATGTCCAGATTGATGAGAAGGATATCCGTATTGATGTTATGAGGGCTTCGGGTAATGGAGGCCAGTGTGTCAATACCACGGATTCAGCCGTGCGTTTGACTCATTATCCCACAGGTATTGTGATTTACAGCCAGACAGAGAAATCACAGCTTCAGAACAAGGATAAGGCGTTTGCGCTGCTGAGGGCAAAATTATACGATATTGAGTGTCAGAAGCAGCATGACGCGGAGGCAGAGGCAAGAAAGAGCCAGATTGGAACCGGAGACCGTTCTGAGAAGATTCGTACCTACAATTTCCCACAGGGGCGTGTGACGGATCACAGGATTGGGCTTACGCTGTATAAACTGGATAAGATTATGAACGGGGATATCCAGGAGATTATTGATGCGTGTATTGCGGCGGATCAGAGTGCGAAGCTGGCGAATATGAATGAAAACTAATGGATTAAAGATATGACAATACTACGAGATTTATCTATCTATTGGTCTATGTTCCATATACTTTTTGTATTTATTCTGCTATTTAGGCCGCGGTTTACCAGGAAGAAGACCGTACTGATAACGGGAATCTTCATGGGAATTTTGATATTATTGAACGGGGCGGGGTTAGCAGTTCTGGGCTTTGATGCACTGGCACAAGTGTTTCTGCTTACCTGCACTGTCCCTAGTTTTATCCTTTTCTATGTGTTAAGCGCTGACCGGAATTTTAAATTTATCTTTTCATTCTGTCTGGCAGATACCTCCTGTCTCTGGCTCATGGCGGTCACAAATTTGCTGGACTATTTCCTGGGCGGCGGGGAATATTGGGTTATGCTCGTAAGCAGGCTGATCGCCTTCCCGCTTATGGAGTATCTGATATGGCGGTTTCTAAGAAAACCTTATCTGGAGCTTCAAAATGTGGTGGAAAAAGGATGGGGAATTTTTTCCGGGATGACGATGCTGTACTATCTCCTTCTGGCGGTAACGATACAGTATCCCACTAATATTGTCAACCGTCCGGAGGCTATGCTTCAGTGCATATTGATGCTGGTATTAATGTTCTTTAATTATGCTACGATTTTTACATCGCTTTACAGGCAGCTTCTCCTTTACCGAAAGCAGCAGAGCGAGCGTATTCTGCAGGAACAGAAGAATATGCTGAAGGCACAGCTTGAGAATCAGCAGCGTATAAGGAGGATGCAGCATGATATGAAAGGACATTCTGCTACGCTTCTGGGTTTGCTTACTGAAGAAAAGACGAAAGAGGCTCTGATATATCTGAGGGGCGTGGAGACAGAGATGAATACCCTGGAAGGGGAATTCTGTGCTAATCCTTACATTAATGCGGTATTTGTCCAGTATATTGGGAAGCTGGATGAACTGGGAGCAGAATGTACGACGGATATACTGGTAGGGGATAAAGAGCTGCCGTATATGGAATTATGCCAAATCCTTTCCAATGGGCTGGAAAATGCCTGTGATGCATTAGAAAAGCTTGACGCAACGAAACGCGAGGCTTCTGTGGAAATGAAGTATAACAGGAATCATCTGATTATACGGATTAAGAACCGGTGTCGGGACGACTTGAATGTAGAGAAGGGAAATATTCCCGTTACAGATAAGGCAGAATCAGGTCACGGTTTCGGGATATCCAGCATACAGGCGGCAGCGGTCAGGCTTGGAGGGGACATGATGTGTTATACAGAAGGCGGATATTTTGTCTTGGAAGTCATGGTATCGCTTGTGCGCATTCGGGAGAGAATGAAAATGTTGTAAACAAGGGGGAGGGGCTGTCTGTAACAGCCCCTCCCCTATGTAGTATAAACTTTGCTATTTGTTATTCTCCATATCCAGCGGAGTATATTGACCCGTCTTAAGGGCTTTCTGATAATTCTCGTTAGCCTGACGGATAAACTCCTCGTCATTACGCTTCTCCGGCGGAATATATGCATGGCCCATCGTTCTCTGGCGGAGATTGAACTGGTTCATCTCATCTTCAAGCAGCTTTGCATCTTCTCGCATCTCACTGCTTGCGGCGGCAGCTTCTTCGTTCACAGACAGGTTGGAGGTAATCGATTCATTGATGAATTCAACCTGTTCATGAATCCGTGAAATTGCATCCTCCTGCTTCTGGGATGAATTTGAGATATTATTCACTGTTGCTATAATACTGTCGAGGTCATCTACAACATGCTGGAAGGTTTCAAATGCTTCTGAACTAATCTGGCTGCCATCCTTTGTCGCGCGCATGGTAGCTTCAATCAACTGTTTACTCTCGTTCGCTGCGTCCGCACTCTTAAGGGCAAGGACACGAACCTCGTCGGCAACTACGGCAAAGCCTTTTCCGGCTTCTCCGGCGCGGGCGGCTTCTACGGCAGCGTTCAATGCAAGAATATTTGTCTGGAAGGCAATATCATCAATCAGTTTAATGACATTGGCAATCTTCTGAGACGACTTGTTGATCTCGTCTACGGACTCTACCAGTAAGCCCATCTTAGCATTACTGTCCTGCATATCTTGCAGGATGGAATGAGAAAGGTCGGTTGCATGCTGAACCTCAATTCCGTTCTGGGTAACAAGCTCTCTGGTCTCGTCAGTAGAGCTGTTCAGCTCATTGATTGCAATTACCTGCTTTGATGCTGTGTCTGCTAACATCTGGCTTGCATTCGCAATATTCTGGGAAGCAGTCGCTACGGACATTGCAATCTCAATAATTCTGGCAAACATAAAATCATTAGACTGTACAAGGTGATACAGGTTCCTTCCAAGTGAGTCCTCCTGTGAACGGATGTTGACGAATACGGTCATATCTCCCTGGGCAAGACGTTTTACGACTTCTACATTCTCATGAATACTGTCTACCATACGCTGGAATGATTGAATCATGGATCCAATCTCGTTGCCTTCATTCCCTTTCAGCACCTTCTCGTCAAAATCAATCTGATCCGCGCCTACGGAAAGCTTCTCTGACCATTCGGCCACAGCGGTAATCGGACGGGAAATCTGCTTGGCTGAACGGGTTCCATAGAATAACGCAACCATGAAACCAAGCAGGGCGCATACGATATTCAGGACGATCATGATAAAGATTAGGCTATCCATCTTCTCGGAAGCTTCATTGGCGATAGCTTCATACTGGGAGGAAATCTGTCCCAAGCCATCAATAACCTTTTCTGTCAAAGGCTTCAATTCCTGAGTAAATCTTATGTAAGCAGCATCTCTGTCTGTCTTGGCAAGCTCAAGGATCTCGGATGCCTGCATATGCATATTCTTATGGGGCTCCTGAACCTCTGTCAGTGTATTGCGGATAACAGTGTCAGACAAATCTGAATCGTTCACTCCCGCCATCCATTGTCCCAAAAGACAGGTATTATAATCCAGGCTTCCTTTAAATTCAGTTCCGTTCAGAATACTCTCATTATACATCTCCAGCCATTCGTAGTGCTTCGCCAACGCCGACTGGGTTGCCGCCTGATTATCACGGTTGTTGGATACAACGCGGTAATTTCTACTGATCTGTATCAGTGAAATCAGAGAAACTGCCACTAACAGACACATGACCAGGATAACATGGCGATATCCAGATAGGATTTGTTTTCTGATAGAATTAACCTTATTTTTCTTACTCATCTCATCATTCCTCTTTTAGCAATTATAGTGGTACTCTATTTTTTCTATTATACCAAACCCTTTGAAATTGTTCAAGTACGGATTGGCGAAAATGATAACTTTTATTGTTTTTGAAATAGAAACTTGTCCCCCTTTTAAATTTCCTCATCATATGTTAAAATATTTACAAACATTGAATTCTGAGAGAAGGAGAGACTTATAATATGGACAAATTGTATGATGTAACTGCATTGGGTGAGATGTTAATTGACTTTACGATGAATGGACAGAGCGATCAGGGGAATAATCTATTTGAGGCATGTCCCGGCGGCGCACCCTGCAATGTGCTTGCAATGTTGAATAAGCTTGGAAGAAAGACAGCATTTATCGGAAAAGTCGGTGAAGATCAGTTTGGCCGTCTGTTAAAGAGTACGATTGAAGAACTTGGGATTGAGACCAGGGGACTGGTACTTAATAAGGAGGTTCCTACCACTCTGGCATTCGTACATACGTTTCCGGACGGCGACAGAGAGTTTTCTTTCTACCGTAAACCAGGGGCTGATATGATGCTTACAGAGGATGAGGTGGACTTTGATTTAATCCGCCAGTCCAGAGTCTTTCATTTCGGGACGCTGTCCATGACGGACGAGCCTGTGAAGTCGGCTACGAAGAAAGCTCTTAAGGCTGCCAAGGAGGCGGGCTGCCTGATTACCTTTGATCCTAACTTACGTCCCCCGCTGTGGCGTTCGCTTGATGAGGCGAAAGAGCAGATGGAGTATGGCTTCCAGTATTGTGATGTCTTGAAGATTTCTGATAATGAGATTCAGTTTATATCCGGCAAGGAGGATTATGACGAGGGAATCCGTTATCTTCAGGAGAAGTACCAGATTCCGTTGATTTTCCTGACTATGGGAAAGGACGGAAGCCGGGCGTATTATAAAGACCTGCGGGTGGAACGCAAAGGATTTACGGTGAAGGCGATTGAGACCACAGGCGCAGGGGATACCTTCTGCGGATGTGCGATTAACGGGGTGCTGACCCACGGAATTGACAACTTGACGGAAGATGTTCTGGGAGATATCCTGACTTATGCCAATGGAGGCGCTGCGCTGATTACCATGAAGAAGGGCGCGATCCGTTCCATGCCAGAGCCGGGTGACATTACGAAGCTGCTGGAAGGTTAAGAGAGTGACAGCCTTATGAGAGTTGACCGTTTTAAGATGGAGAGAGAAGGGCTTGTTGAGGAAGGACAGGAGGTTGAGATTAGCGAGAGAAGCGCTGTGACAGGGCAGTATACCTACTTAGTTGAGCCGTCGATTGCCATGTCTGGAATTTACAGAACCAGCGAGAGGCTTCATGCCCGAAAGGGAATCATTCAGAAGATAGAGAGGACTGACAAAGGATTTTATCTCCTGGTTGAAACAGAGGGGTAAAGTCGTCCGTTGACATCAGATAAAAAAGCACATATAATGAAAGAAGGAAATGATATAGAAGGAGTGGGAACCAGACAGATGATTGCGAAGGATGATGAAGTAAAGAGAAGTAAAATATGGAGAATTGTTACAGCAGTTTCTACAATCGTAATCATTGTGGGAGTCATCCTGCTGCTGACGAAATTATTTACGACGAATCCGTTGGAGGGTGATTGGGCGGACGAAGACGGCAGCTTTAATATGTCTATTTTGAAGAACGGTTCCATGGTGATTACGATTCCGGAAGCGGAGGAGGCCATGAGCGTGGATGTGGATATGAAGTATACGCTGAATAAGGATGAGAAGACGATTACGATCACACCGGATGAGGCGGGATTTCAGAAGTTGGCTGACAAGACAGGCGGCCAATATACGGAGGAAGATATCCGGCAGGCGCTATCAACGGTGATTACAACCTTTGATTACAGCGTGGACCAGGAACAGTTGACTTTGACTGAGAGAGAGTATGGCGAACAGTTAGTATTGATAAAAGAGTGATAAGAATACCCCTCTATCGGGCTAGTATAGGTGTCAGTACACTAGATATGCGGTAGAGGGGTATTTCTGCCAGAAGTAGAATTTCGGGAGAAAGGGGTAGAGGACAGTATGTACAGAGAGGCAACAAAAAAGATTGAGATTGGGGATGTGGTGATTGGGGGAGGCAGCCCGATTGCCATTCAGTCTATGACCAATACAAAGACAGAGGATGTAAAGGCCACTGTGGCGCAGATTCTGGCTCTTGAGAAGGCGGGCTGTGAGATCATCCGCTGTGCCGTGCCGACGATGGAGGCGGCTTTGGCTCTTGGAAAAATTAAGGAGAAGATACATATCCCAATGGTCGCGGATATTCATTTTGATTACAGGCTTGCCATAGCAGCGATTGAGAACGGGGCGGATAAGATTCGGATTAACCCAGGAAACATCGGGGATGAGAGCCGGGTACAGGCTGTGGTGGACAAGGCCAGGGAGTATCAGGTTCCAATTCGGGTAGGGGTAAACAGCGGTTCCCTGGAAAAGCCTCTAATCGAACGGTATGGAGGCGTGACCGCAGAGGGCTTGGTTAAGAGCGCCATGGATAAGGTACATATGATTGAGCAGATGGGATATGACAATCTGGTGGTGAGTATCAAGTCTTCGGATGTGATGATGTGTGTGAAGGCGCATGAGCTGATTGCCAGAGAATGTCCGTACCCGCTGCATGTAGGAATCACGGAGGCGGGAACCCTGCTTGCGGGGAATATCAAGTCCTCCATCGGTTTAGGGCTAATTTTAAATCAGGGGATTGGAGATACAATCCGCGTGTCTCTGACAGGAGAACCGGTGGAGGAGATTAGGTCAGCCAAGCTGATTCTTAAGACCCTTGGGCTTCGCCAGGGCGGAATTGAGGTGGTTTCCTGTCCCACATGCGGAAGGACGAAGATTGATTTGATTGGGCTTGCCAACCAGGTGGAGAAGATGGTGGAGGATATTCCACTGAATATCAAGGTGGCTGTCATGGGCTGTGTGGTCAACGGGCCAGGGGAGGCGAAGGAGGCGGATATCGGCATCGCGGGCGGCATCGGTGAAGGTCTGCTTATTAAGAAGGGCGAGGTAGTGAAGAAGGTAAGAGAAGATGAGCTATTGGAGACGTTGAGACAGGAGTTGTTGAACTGGAATGAGTAAGCCATTCTTTGAGGTATTTCCTACATTAAAGGTAGATGATGAGCTTCGCGGGATGTTTGAGCAGGTGGAGGTCAGCAAGGTGACCACCAACTCTGGGCGGGATTTTATCAAGGTACATCTGTTAAGCCGGTATCTGCTTCAGAAGAAATGTGTCTATGAGATTGAACGGAAGCTAAAAGAGCAGTTGTTTGGACGAAGCTATATCCAGATTGAGGTGAATGAGCAGTATGACCTGTCTGAGCAGTATACGCCGGAGAATCTGATGAATGAGTATTTCGACAGTTTTCTTCTGGAATTAGACCAGAGGAGTGTGGTCGAGCGCAGTATGCTCCAGAATTCAAGCTATGAGTTCAAGGAGGATAATATTCTGTGCCTGACCCTTCGGGATTCGATTGTGGCTCAGGGAAAACGGGACTCGATTACGGCTTACCTTTCAGATGTATTTCAGCACAGGTTTCGTCGTCCGATTGAGATTAGGGTGCTGTATGAAAAGCCCAAGGAGAGCGCCTTAAAATATAATGAAATAAAACTAAAACAGGAAGTTGATGAGATTCTGAAGAACAACGCGTCCATTCAGCAGGAGGATGGCGGAAAGAACGGGCAGCAGGCAGAGAGGAAGGCTTCCACAGACGAGGGCCCTGGAAGGAATACAGGCAGCCGGTCTGAAAACAGGAGGGAGTCAACATTTGTTAAGGCTTCCGGCAGTAGTTTTAGGGACGGGGCAAAAGATGGCGCCGGACAGGTGGCAGGCAAGGGAAGCAAAGGCTCATGGGGGAAATCCTCCGATGACCCGAATCTGGTTTACGGACGTGACTTTAATGACGAGCCGATCGAGCTGTGCCAGGTAGTGGGTGAGATGGGGGAGATTACCTTCCGCGGGAAGGTAATCTCCTTTGAGACCCGTGAGATTCGTAACGAAAAGACCATTGTTATCTTTTCAGTGACGGATTTTACGGATACCATTACCATCAAGCTGTTTGTGAAAAATGAATATCTTCCCGACATTCTGGGCGGGGTGAAGATGGGGGCGTTCCTGAAAATTAAAGGGGTCACCAATATTGATAAATTTGACGGTGAGCTGGTGATTTCTTCTGTGGCAGGCATCCGCAAAATCAGTGACTTTACAGAGTCGAGGAAGGATACCGCGCCTAAGAAGCGGGTAGAGCTTCACTGCCATACGAAGATGAGCGACATGGACGGTGTGTCTGAGGTAAAGGATTTGTTAAAGCGCGCCCATGACTGGGGGCATAAGGCTCTGGCTATTACAGACCATGGGGTGGTCCAGTCCTTCCCGGATGCGAACCATTATATCGAATCCCTGGACAAAGACGACCCTTTCAAGGTAATCTACGGTGTGGAGGGGTATCTGGTGGACGACCTTGCGGATGTGGCTGTGAATGAGAAGGGGCAGTCCCTGAACGGGACTTATGTGGTGTTCGACCTTGAGACGACGGGTTTTAGCCCCATTAAGGATAAGATTATCGAGATTGGCGCCGTGAAGGTGGAGAAGGGGAGGATTACGGAGAAGTTCAGCACCTTTGTGAATCCCAAGGTGCCGATTCCGTTCCAGATTACGCAGCTTACCAATATCACGGACGACATGGTTCTAGATGCGCCGGATATCGAGACGGCTCTGCCGGAATTTCTGGCGTTTATCGGGGATGCTGTGCTGGTGGCGCACAACGCTTCTTTTGACGTGGGATTTATTGAGCAGAACTTGAGGTATCAGGATATTGTACCGGAATTTACCTCTGTGGATACGGTGGCAATGGCCAGGATTCTCCTTCCCACCCTGTCAAAATTTAAACTGAATGTGGTGGCAAACGCCCTTCACATTTCCCTGGAAAACCATCATCGTGCCGTGGACGACGCGGGGGCGACAGCGGAGATTTTCGTGAAGTTTATCGAGATGTTAAGAGAACGGAATATCACGGATCTTACGAAGCTTAACCAGTTTGGCTCGAATCAGTCGGAGGCGGTAAAGAAGCTTCCTACTTACCATGTGATTATTCTTGCGCGAAATGAAATCGGACGGGTGAACCTCTATACCCTGGTGTCTAAGTCTCATCTGGAATACTATGCCAGAAGGCCCAGGATTCCCAAGAGCGAGCTGTCAAAGTACCGTGAAGGGCTGATTGTGGGAAGCGCCTGTGAGGCGGGAGAGCTTTACCAGGCGATTTTAAATGAGAAGTCGGATGAGAAGATTGCCAGGATTGTGAATTTCTATGACTATCTGGAAATCCAGCCTCTTGGCAACAACCGGTTTATGATTGACAGCGAACGGGTGACGCGGGTTCAGAGCGAGGAGGACTTAAAGGACTTAAACCGCAAGATTGTGGAGTTGGGAGAACGTTTCAACAAGCCTGTGGTGGGAACCTGCGACGTGCATTTCATGGAGCCGGACGACGAGGTGTACCGCCGGATTATCATGGCGGGTAAAGGATTTTCCGACGCGGACAATCAGTCTCCTTTGTTTCTTCGCACCACGGACGAGATGTTAGAGGAGTTTGAGTATCTCGGTTCGGCAAAGGCTAAGGAGATTGTGATTGACAATCCCTGCCGGATTGCGGACATGGTTGAGAGGATTACTCCTGTGCGTCCTGATAAGTGTCCTCCTGTGATTCCGAATTCAGACAAGCTTTTGCGGGAAATCTGTTATCAGAAGGCACATTCCATGTACGGGGAAAAGCTTCCGCCTGTGGTGACGGAGAGGTTGGAGAGGGAATTGAATTCTATCATTTCCAACGGATTTGCCGTGATGTACATCATTGCCCAGAAGCTGGTGTGGAAGTCCAATGAGGACGGCTATCTGGTGGGGTCCAGAGGTTCTGTGGGTTCCTCCTTTGTGGCGACCATGGCGGGTATCACGGAGGTAAACCCTTTAAGCCCGCATTATTACTGTAAGCATTGCCATTACAGCGATTTTGAGTCCGAGGAGGTGAGGGCATTTGCAGGGGGCTGCGGGTGGGACATGCCGGATAAGGCGTGTCCGGTGTGCGGAAAGATGCTGGTAAAGGATGGGTTTGATATCCCTTTTGAGACCTTCCTTGGTTTCAAGGGAAACAAAGAGCCGGATATCGACTTGAATTTCTCCGGAGATTACCAGAGCCTTGCCCATAAGTATACAGAGGTCATCTTTGGCGCGGGCCAGACCTATCGGGCGGGTACCATCGGAACGCTGGCGGATAAGACGGCGTTTGGCTATGTGAAGAATTACTTTACCGAACGGGGCCAGGGGAAACGTAAATGCGAGATTGACAGGATTGTGCTTGGCTGTACGGGAATCCGCAGAAGTACGGGACAGCATCCGGGCGGAATCATCGTCCTGCCTCTGGGAGAGGAGATTAATACCTTTACGCCTGTGCAGCATCCGGCCAACGATATGAATACGGATATTGTGACCACCCACTTTGATTACCATTCCATTGACCATAACCTGCTTAAGCTTGATATTCTGGGGCATGATGATCCTACCATGATTAAGACGTTAGAGGAGTATATAAATTCTCCTGCCATGGAAAATGAGTACAATGAGACGGACAATAAGTTTGTGGCTACGAATATTCCGCTGGACGATAAGGGAGTGATATCCCTGTTTCATGATACGTCTGCCCTTGGGATTACGCCGGAGGATATCGGAGGGTGTCCGGTAGGGTGCCTTGGGATTCCGGAATTTGGAACGGATTTTGTTATCCAGATGGTGGTAGATACCAAGCCCCAGACCTTGTCGGATTTGATTCGGATTTCCGGCTTGTCCCACGGGACGGATGTGTGGCTTAACAATGCCCAAGAGTTGATTCGTTCCGGAAAGGCCACCATTTCCACGGCAATCTGTACCCGTGATGATATTATGACTTATCTGATTAATAAGGGAATGGATTCCGAGCAGTCCTTTACCATAATGGAAAGAGTCAGAAAAGGGGCTGTTGCCAAGGGAAAATGTAAGGAGTGGCCCCAGTTTAAGGAGGATATGAAGGCTCATGACGTGCCGGAGTGGTATATCTGGTCCTGTGAGAAGATTAAGTATATGTTCCCTAAGGCCCATGCGGCGGCCTATGTCATGATGGCGTACCGGATTGCTTATTGTAAGATTAATTTTCCTCTTGCATACTATGGGGCTTATTTTGGGATTCGTGCGGATGCATTTTCCTATGAGATTATGTGTCAGGGAAAGGAGAATCTGAAACGGTATATCGACGACTACAACCGGCGTTCGGATTCATTGAGCAAGAAGGAGCAGGATACCATGAAGGACATGAGGCTGGTGCAGGAGATGTATGCCAGGGGATATGAGTTTGAACCAATGGACATCTATCAGGCGAAGGCGTCGAAGTTTTTGATTGTCAACGGAAAGCTGATGCCGCCCCTGGTCAGCATTGAGGGCATGGGCGATAAGGCGGCGGAGGCTGTGGAGGAGGCGTCCAGGGACGGACAGTATCTTTCGCTGGATGATTTCAGGCAGCGGACGAAGGCGAGTAAGAGTGTGATTGATTATATGGTGAAGCTAGGGATTTTGAAGGGGCTTCCAGAGTCGAATCAGTTGTCTCTGTTTGATTTGTAGTAAAGGAGAGAGAAGATTGCGGAATTTGCAGATTACACATTGGTGTCATGAGATTATCTGTTCTCAGGCACCAAAAGGCGGGTTCTATATTGACGCCACTATGGGGAAGGGCAATGATACCTTGTTTCTCTGCAATTTGGCAGGAGAATCCGGCCATGTCCTGGCCTTTGATATTCAGAAGGAGGCTTTGCGGATGACGGAAGCTTTGCTTTTAAGCCAAGGCGTGAGAGAACGGGCAGAGCTTATTTTGGACGGACACGAGAATATGGGCCGGTATGCCAAGCCGGAAACTGCGGACGTAATCTGCTTTAATTTCGGGTATCTGCCGGGAGGTGACCATAGGATTGCCACAGCGGCGGATACCAGTGTGGAGGCGGTCAGAGAGGGGCTTGGGATACTAAAACGTGGCGGGATGATGAGCCTGTGCATTTATCACGGCGGCGATACAGGCTTCGAGGAGAAGCAGAAGCTTCTGGAATACCTTAAGAAGCTGAAGGCGCAGGAGTACACTGTGATTGTGAATGAGTATTACAATCGGGGGAATCATCCCCCGATGCCTGTGTTTGTCTTTAAGAATATTTAACCTTTAGCCATCCGATAAATCTCTGCCATATCCTCACGCCCCAGTTTCTTTACGATTCCGATGGTACGCGTATTCCCGAAGCTGCATTTCTCGGCCAATTCTAAAATCTGCTCCTCCGTAGGCTCAACTCCTAACTCCCGAAGTGTGACCGGCATCCCGATACTGCGGTAAAAATCCTCCATGGCTTCAATCCCTGCAAGGGCTGTCGCTTCTACCGAGTCCTTCTCGGAAACCATCAAAACCCTGACAGCCAGGTTTGCGAACCTGTCCGGACGCTCTCTGTATACATACCGCGCCCAGCTTCCCCAGACAGCGGAAAGGCCGGCGCCGTGGGCGACGTCGAACATGCCGCTTAGTTCGTGTTCTAACTGGTGGGAGGCAAAGTCGCCGCCGTCGGTTCCGCAGCCTGTCAGCCCGTTGTGGGAGAGGCTTCCCGCCCACATAACCTCAGCGCGCGCGTCGTAGTTCTCAGGCTCATTTTTCAGAATCCGCGCATTTTTGATTACCGTTCTGAGCAAGGCTTCGCTGATTCCGTCGGTAATCTCCATATTCGTTCCATGGTTCAGATATCTTTCCAGCGTGTGCATCATGATATCTACGCACCCACTCTGAGTCTGGTAATCCGGCAGAGTGTAGGTAAGCTCTGGATTGAGGACGGCAAAACGGCAGCGGCAGTAATTGCTGCTGTATCCACGTTTGATTAAGCCGTCTTCATTGGTAATGACAGAGGAATCGCTCATCTCGCTTCCGGCAGCGGCGATAGTAAGGACAGTGCCTACGGGAAGGCAAGCCTGGGCTGTCCGCTTCTTGGCATAGAAATCCCATACATCCCCTTCGTTCGCTACTCCGTAGCCGATTGCCTTGGCGGAATCAATGACGCTTCCGCCTCCCACTGCAAGGATGAAGTCAACGCCCTCCTTCTGGGCGAGAGCGATTCCCTCCCTCACCTTCGACAGGCGTGGGTTGGGGACGACGCCGCCCAGTGAAACATACTGGATTCCTTCTGCTTCCAATGACGCATAGATACGCTCTAAAAGACCAGAACGCACCACGCTTCCGCTTCCATAGTGTACAAGGACTTTCTGGCACTTCTGTTCTCGGATTAATTTTCCTGTCTCTGCTTCCGTGTTTTTGCCAAATACAACCCTGGTCGGGGTGTAGTAATCAAAATTAAGCATAGATGTTCCTCCTTAGATATGAATTTTACAAAATGGTACTTTAATCATACGCCATTTTGGCGTGTTTTTCAATTTTTTATTTTCATGAAGTAAAGTTAAATGGTATAATTGAAAAAGCACTGAATAGGAGGAGGAGAAACATGCGCAGAGCAGACCGTGAGGTAAAGGACTCAGAAGAAATACTTGAGGTTCTAAAGTCCTGTAAAGTATGCAGGCTTGGAATGATGGATGAGGGGAAGCTTTATATTGTTCCCATGAATTACGGATACGTATATGAAGATGGAAGATTAGCGCTGTATTTTCATGGCGCCAGGGAGGGAAAGAAGCTTAATTTGATTGAAAAGAATCCGACAGTGGGATTTGAGATGGACGGTGCCCATGAGCTGGCCGAAGGGAAAACAGCCTGCCAGTACAGTTATTATTATGCCAGTATCATTGGAAACGGCAGAGCAAAGCTAATTACAGAAGCGGAAGAAAAATCTAAGGCGCTGGCGCTCATTATGAAGCATCAGACGGGAAAGGAGTTTGCAGAATTAGAATCGAACACTGGCTTAGGCAAAGCGGTTGGGATTATACGGGTGGAGGCGGAGGAATTTACATGTAAGCGCCACCGTTAAGAAAATTTTATAAATTAATGCTTTAAACTGTGAAAGTATTGTGATATACTATTTACGATTACGAAAGGATGGAAGATAGAATGTCAGAAAAGAATAAAGTCATTATGCTTGGCAATGAAGCCATTGCCAGGGGCGCCTATGAGGCGGGCGTGAGGGTAAGCGCCGCATATCCGGGTACTCCGAGTACAGAGATCAGCGAATATCTGGTACAGTATAAGGATGACCTGTACTGCGAGTGGTCGCCCAACGAGAAGGTTGCGACAGAGGTTGCCATCGGCGCTTCGGTTGCAGGAGTGCGCGCCATGTCCTGCATGAAGCATGTGGGCTTCAACGTTGCGGCTGATCCGGCCTACACGGTTTCCTACATGGGTGTGAATGGCGGTCTGGTGATTGTGGTTGCAGATGATCCGGGGCTTTACAGCTCGCAGAATGAACAGGATACCCGTATGGTTGCCCGCGCGGCACAGTTGCCGGTGTTAGAGCCGTCGGACAGCTTTGAGGCAAAGGAATTCATGAAGCAGGCATTTGAACTAAGCGAACAGTTTGACCGCCCCTTCGTGTTCCGGACGACTACGAGGCTTGCCCATTCCCAGGGTGTGGTAGAGCTTGAAGACAGGAAAGAAGTAAAGGATAAGCCTTACGAGAAGGATGTCAGAAGAACGGTTATGATGCCGGCAAATGCCAAGCTGCGCCACATAGAGATTGAGAAACGTAACCTAGAGCTTATGGAGGCGGCAAATACGCTTTCTGTCAATCGGGTAGAGATGAACGATACGAAGATTGGAGTTATCACAAGCGGGATTCCCTATCAGTATGTCAAGGAGGCGCTGCCAAAAGCCTCTGTGCTCAAGCTTGGGATGGTGAACCCCCTTCCAAGGAGGCTGATTGAGGATTTTGCGGCGAAGGTGGAGAAGCTGTATATTATTGAAGAATTGGATCCGGTCATCGAGGAGCAGGTAAAGTCCTGGGGCATCAAAGCCACCGGAAAAGAGATTTTTACCGTACAGGGCGAGTACAGCGCTAATATGATACGAAGGGCGGTGCTTGGAGAGAAGCTGGAGATTAAGACGCCTGCAAAGGCGCCGGTCAGGCCGCCGATTCTCTGTCCGGGATGTCCCCACAGGAGTGTCTATTATGTGGTGAAGAAGCTTGGCCTCCATGTTGCGGGAGATATCGGCTGTTATACTCTGGGAGCCGTTGCGCCCTTAAGCGCGGTTGATACGACCATCTGTATGGGCGCCAGCATATCAAGCCTTCATGGTATGGAGAAGGCAAAGGGAAAAGAATACATAAAGAACTGGGTAGCGGCAATCGGTGATTCTACATTTCTCCATACAGGGGTGAATTCGCTGATGAACATGGTATACAACAATGCCACCGGAACGGTGTTGATTCTGGACAATTCTACCACAGGCATGACGGGACACCAGGACCATGCGGCGACTGGAAAGACTTTGCAGGGCGACCCCACCTATGCCATTGATATTCCGGCTCTTTGTCGGGCAATCGGCGTGAAGAATGTGACAGAGGTGAATGCATTTGACCTTATGGCTTTAGAAAACGTGCTTAAAGAAGAAGTGGCAAAGGACGAGGTATCTGTGATTATCACCAAGACTCCCTGCGTGCTGCTCAGTAAGGAAAAGAAGCCGTTATATACTGCGGTGGAGGACAAATGCAGGAAATGCGGTATGTGTATGAAGCCAGGATGTCCGGCTATGACAAGGAGAGAGAACGGAACCATTTGTATTGACGATACCATGTGTACAGGCTGCGGGCTTTGCAAAGCTTTGTGTAAGTTTGATGCAATCGAGTTAGTAAAGGCAGGTGACGAATAATGGCGACGAAAAATATTATGATTGTAGGCGTCGGAGGACAGGGAACCCTTCTGACCAGCAGAATATTGGGCGGCCTTGCTACTGCCGGAGGATATGATGTGAAGCTCTCAGAGGTGCACGGAATGGCGCAGAGAGGCGGAAGCGTGGTAACCTTTGTCCGCTATGGTGAAAAGGTTGCAGAGCCGATTGTGGAGGAAGGGCAGGCAGATGTGCTGATTGCTTTTGAGAGGCTTGAGGCTCTTAGGTATGCACATTTTCTCAAGAAAGACGGCGCCCTGATTGTAAATGACTGGAGAATCGACCCCATCCCTGTGGTGATTGGGGCGCAGGAGTATCCGGAGGGGATAATCGAGACCCTGAAGAAGGATTACAAGGTCTACACTGTGAATGCAACCGAAGAATCGAAGAAGCTTGGCAATCCTAAGGTATTTAACCTGGTTGTACTGGGGATTGCGGCGCAGCATATGGATTTTTCCAAGGAAGAATGGTATCAGGTGATTGAGAACACCGTGCCGCCGAAAACCATAGAGATTAACAGGCAGGCGTTTGAGGTGGGATACAATCTTGTATCCGAATAATATAGATTTGGAGGTGGTAGTTTACGAAGGGAATTTTTTCAGGTTGGCATTCAAGAATGAATAAAATTCAGAATAGGAGTATGAGAAAATGGCAGGAGTATCAATAGAAAACTGGAAAGAAACCATCAGGGATCCAAAGATTGAGTGTATGAGCAGGGATGAGATGAACTCCCTCCAGAGTGAGCGTCTGGTAAAGCAGGTGAAGAATGTCTACGAAAATGTGGAATTCTACCGTAAGAAGATGGATGCTCTGGGCGTAGAGCCTGGAGACATCAAGGGGATTGAGGATATCTGCAAACTCCCCTTCACCACCAAGGAGGATTTGAGGGATAACTACCCCTTCGGGCTGTTGGCGGTTCCTCAGGAGAAGATTGCCCGTGTACAGGGAACCTCCGGAACCACCGGCAAACTGACCCTTGCTTCTTATACGCAGAAGGACGTGGACGTATGGGGCGAGTGCGTTGCCAGAGGTTTGGTGATGGCAGGGCTGACCGCGGCAGACCGTATCCATGTATGTTACGGTTACGGCCTGTTTACCGGAGGAATGGGCTTGGATCTGGGCGCGCAGGCATTGGGCGCCATGGCAATCCCTATGTCCTCAGGCAATACCAAACGTCAGTTGATGTGTATGGAGGATTTCGGAGCCACCGCCTTTGCATGTACCCCGTCTTATGCTTTGTATCTGGCAGAGGCGGCACAGGAGGCAGGAGTGGTAGACCGTCTTAAGATTAAGGCAAGCATCAACGGCGCAGAGCCGTGGACAGACGAGATGCGCAAGAAGATTGAGAGCATTTTCCATATCAACAGCTTCGATATCTATGGATTGTGTGAGATTACAGGCCCAGGAGTTGCCATGGACTGTATCCATCACAAGGGACTGCATGTGTATGAGGACTTCTTCTATCCGGAGGTGCTTAATCCGGCAGACCAGTCCGCGTGCGCGGACGGCGAGACGGGCGAGCTTGTGTTCACCACCCTTGCCAAAGAGGGGATGCCTCTCCTCCGTTACCGGACGAAAGACCTTACCAGTATTGAGCACAGCACATGCGAGTGTGGACGGACCTTGCCGAGAATCCAGAAATTTACCGGACGTACAGACGACATGAAGGTAATCCGCGGCGTCAACGTATTCCCGACCCAGGTTGAGACTGCCCTTCTTTCTATGGGCGGCGGCGTTGCGCCTCACTATATGCTCATCGTTGACCGTGAGAACAATCTGGATGTCTTAACCGTCATGGTAGAAGTGGATGAGAAATATTTCTCCGACGAGATCAGGAAGCTGGACGCATTAAAGAACAAAGTAGGCGCCGTAT
This sequence comes from uncultured Dorea sp., assembly GCA_910584575.1. Lineage (GTDB taxonomy): Bacteria > Bacillota > Clostridia > Lachnospirales > Lachnospiraceae > Sporofaciens. The sequence goes on along the minus strand of CAJUBG010000033.1, from coordinate 2,487 downwards.
TAAAACAGGCTCTCGGCGTATCCGTAAGAGTGAAGCTTGTCGAGCCTAAGACTATCCAGCGAAGCGAAGGCAAGGCAAAACGTGTCATCGACAACAGGCAGTTGTAAGAGGAGGAGAATACCATGGGTGTAAGCAACACAATTCAGCAATTATCAGTATTTTTGGAAAACAGGGAAGGCCGCCTCGACGACGTACTGAAGGTCCTGGCGAAGAACGACGTAAATATCGTGGCTTTGAGCCTTGCAGACACATCCGACTATGGAATGTTACGTATGGTCGTTTCCGACCCTCACAAGGGCCGCTTAGCGCTTAAGGAGGCAGGAATTACCGCCATGCTCACAGACGTGGTAGCATTACGCGTTCCCCACGCCACCGGCTCATTAAGCAAAGCCATGCACCAGATCGTAGAAGGCGAGGTCAACGTAGAATACATGTACGCCTTCGCCAACGGAAGCGACGCGGCAGCAGTCCTCAAAAGCGACGACCCTGCCCGCGTAATCGACATCCTGAAGGGCAGCGGCTTCGACGTGTACAGCGCCGACGAAGCTTACCGTGCAAACCAATAAAAATATTTGCTTAAAACTTTGCCATAACACAGCGTAAATAAGGAAACATGAATCAAAAAAATACAGGATAGGCCGGGCACGGCGAAGTGGTATTATAGTTTTTGCCAGTAAACAGCCGAGAAGGGCGGCGGGTCCGGTCTCACAGACAATTAAGGGGCGTTTTTAGTGGAGGTGAAATCCACTGGTTACGGAGACTTAGAAGCGAAGGCTATCCTGAGCTTCTTAGTCGCAGTTACCAGTTAGTTCACCGCAACGCTGCCCCGTCTGGGAGACCGGACCCGCCGCCCTTCTCGGCGTCCCCCTCCACGACAAAAAACCAATACCACAGGAATCCACTTGAAAATAGGGAAAGTGGAGTGTATAATAAGAAAGAATCAAAACAAAGGAGGACAAAACAATCATGTTAGATAAAAAAGTAGTAGAATTATTAAATCAGCAGGTAAACAAGGAGTTCTACTCCGCCTACCTTTACCTGGATTTTTCCAATTTTTATTTTGACCACGGTTTAGACGGCTTCGGCAACTGGTACAAGATTCAGGCCCAGGAGGAGCGCGACCACGCAATGCTTTTCATCCAGTATCTCCAGAACAACGGCGAGAAGGTGGAATTAGAAGCAATCGACAAGCCAGGAGTTGCATTAGATAGCGCTAAATCCGTCCTTTCAGAAGGCTTAAAGCATGAGCAGTATGTAACCAGCTTAATCCATGCAATCTACGACGCGGCGTACTCAGTAAAGGATTTCCGCACCATGCAGTTCTTAGACTGGTTCGTAAAAGAGCAGGGCGAGGAGGAGACCAACGCGGATAATCTGGTGAAGAAGTTTGAGCTGTTCGGAGACGATCCAAAGAGCCTGTACATGTTGGACAACGAGCTTGGGGCGCGTACATATTCCGCACCGTCCCTGGTGCTTTAGTCATGAATCGCAAGAAAGTAATCTGCTCATGCCGCAATGTGACGAAGGGTGACATTGCGGACGCTGTAAAAGGCGGCGCCGATTCCTTCAAAGAGGTTAAAAAGCTGACAAAGGTTGGCAAGGGGTGCGGCAAATGCAAGAAAAAGGCAAAGAAGCTGACGAAGAAATTATTGAAGGAAAGAGAAGAATGAGTATAGATAAAAAGAAAACTGCTTTGGAGATGCTGAGAGTCTCCGAAGCAGTCTATGTTTTGATGTCCGGATGTACGCGTCTGCCCTATGTGGAATGTGACTCCGAGACCTATGACGACCAGATTTTGCTGTTCTATGGGGAAGAAGACGCCAAGAGACGGGCGAAGGAATTGATTGAGGAGAAAACCCTGGTACAGGTAATCAAGGTCGAGCAGAAAAGTTTTCTGCCGTTTTACACTAGCCTCTATCCCATGGGTGTGAACTGTATTGTGGTCAATGACGGGATGGAGGATAGGACGGCGGTGCAGTTGAATGAGCTGGTTACGCGTAACCGGCCTGAGAAGCTGCCCCAGGGGCAGGTATGGGTGGAGAATCCAGAGCTTCATCTGACTGCGATTTATTTTATGCAGGGACTCCATAAGAACCAGGGACAGGAGATGACGGAGGAACTGACGGCATTGTATGAGGAAATGCTGGCGCACTTTGGCAGAGGTAAATATATCTTCGGGGTGCGGGGGGATAAGGGGATTCCGGCCCTTAAGGGAAAGGACGGAAAGCTGTACCAGCCGTTATTTACGGATACCCAGGAATTCCAGAAGTTTAACGGGCCAAATAAGCTTCGGGCAATGGTAGTCGAGGCGGATAAGCTGGCTAATCTTCTGCCGGCAGAGAGCGAAGGAGTTGTGCTCAATCCGTTGGGAGTGAATGTCCAGTTTAAGATTATGAAAAAGACCAGATAACCACGCGTTATCTGGCCTTTTCCATAATCTCAATTTCATGTATTGCTTTTAAATATCTAAATCATAGTGCTATTTAA
>CAJUBG010000032.1 GCA_910584575.1 uncultured Dorea sp. | reverse complement strand
TAGTCCCATAGAGGAAAACTAATTTAGCTGAATATAATACAGACAGCACACTAGTACCTCCCTCGCTTTGGGGGAGGGCTTATATGGATGGAACTCTGTACTATGCCTTAGACCATTTTTTAGGGCAGATGGACAGGTTTTCCGCAGATGAATCTGCGATAAAAAAGCGGATATTTCCATCAACGGCAAAGAAGAATCAGCAGAAGGAAGTGCGAAGCCACTATGACATCGGAAATGGTTTTTATAAGCTCTGGCTGGACGAAACCACGAGCTATTCCTACGGCTATTTTCAGCATGAGGACGATTCTCTTTACCAGGCACAGGTGAACAAGGTGGAGCACATTCTGAAAAAGTTGTGCCTTAAGGAAGGAATGTCGCTGCTTGACATTGGCTCCGGGTGGGGATTTTTATTAATCGAGGCGGCAAAGAAATATGGCGTTCATGGCATGGGGATTACGTTAAGCGAGGAACAGTACCGGGAGTTTCATCGGCGCATTGCCGAAAACACTTAGAAAGGTTTCTTTCGGTGGAGCTGAGGGAAAATCAGAGAGCGCTTGATATCCACCATGCTTCTCCAATGATGGAAAAAATTACGGAGCTCAGGCTAATGTATGATTTGCATATGAAGGTGGAGCTAGACGTTTCATAAAACAGTAGGCGTCTGTATGCCGCCAGTGTACTGTCTCATAGAGCTGTTTAGTTAAAAATCGTAGAGTAGATTACTCTGCGATTTTTTGTCTAAACGGCATAATTATTATAACCATCTCAATCTCATAAATCAATACTTAATTTCTTTTTGTAAAAATTTGGTGCAAAATCACGAATGAAAAGCAAGTAAGATGTCAGGTTATTCAACTCTATTACAAAAATAATCTGTATTTATATTAAACAATCATTTAATTTCCATTAGTTATCATTCAAAATTTTTCGCAGAGTAATCTACTCAACGAAAAGAGGGGATTCAAATCTGGTACTTATTGTCCTGCAAAAAGCAGGAGGAACAAAAATTATTAACAATATGCCAAGAAAATATTCCGAGAAAGGTACTGCATGGCGCGTTTGTGCTTACCTATGACAAGATGCGTCGGTATGAGGGAATCTGGCATCTGGAACGAAAGCTTATGTTCCCTGAGTGTATATTTCTGGAAAGCGAAAGTGAGGAAGCTTTGACAAAGGAACTTAAGCAGTGCGTTCATTTTACAGGAATCGTGGAATGGAAAGACTGCCTGCTTCGGGTAGGGCAGGATGAGGAAGAATTTCTGGGAAGGCTGTGCGGCAAAGAGCGCCATCTGGAAATGTCCAGAGGGATTATCTGTAAGGGTGCGCCGCGGATTACGGAGGGGCCGCTGAAAGGAATGGAGGACCGAATCCTCAGGATTGACAGGCATAAACGGCTGGCAAGAATTGAGATTGCAGGAAAGCCGGATGCTTCGGGCCGCTATAGGCGGAGGATGGAACCAGGGATGAATATGAAGCCGGAGTATCGTTACATTCTAGCTGGGCTTGAGATAACGGGGAAGGTTGTATGAGTAAAAAAGATTGTGGAGAGAACAAGGATAGATGTATGAAGCGGAGATGGTATGTAATGTGTACAATTCCAGGCAAAGAGCAAAAAGCCGCCGCGCTTCTGGAAGGCAGGGTCAGCGATACACTGTGGCAGGACGTCCGGATTCTGAAAAAACAGCAGTTGTTCCGTACCCAGGGGAATTATCTGCTTGGCAGAAAGGATATGTTTCCAGGCTATATATTTGTCTGTACGGAATTTCCGGAGGAGTTAGCGGACGAGCTTAAGAGGGCGAGGCAGTTCCCGCAGTTGGTAGGAAGCCGGATGGATGGGCTTACTCCGGTTGAGGAGACGGATCTTTGTTTTTTGGAAAATGTATGCGGCAAAGACTTGGCTCATGATATGTTCCTGTCCACCGTCCGGGTGGATGAGGAGGGCTGTGTGCAGAGTGCAAGCGGGGCGTTAGAGCCTTATGTGGGCAGGATTACGAGACAGAGGTTAAGACACAGATATGTGACGGCGGAGGTTGAGTTGTTTAATCGGCGGGAGAATGTGCTGTTTGGGATTCGGATGGAGGGGGATCCCGTGTCATTTGTTTGACGGAATATCAAGAATATGGAGCGAAACAGACCGGCAGAGAGCTGAGTTTTGATTAATAGGTGGATAGATGTGGACAAGAAAAGGTTAGGGAAAATAATAGGACTTGGTGCGACTTTTGTAGGATTGAGTGTGCTGGCGAAGAAGAAAAAGCCGGAAAGTACATATGAGAACGCTCCAGAGCAGAAGAATCCACTGGAAGGAAAGCGGGTTGTATTCATCGAGGATGATAATGATCCTGAAAATGCCGATGGTGTGAGAGGACATTTGGAGGCTGTGGGAGAGAGCCAGTATAAGCCAGTGTTATTCGATTATGCGAAAAGGGGGATGGATATCGTTCTTGCTTTTGGTGGTTTAGTGGTGCTTTCTCCGGTTCTTTTGGGGATCTCTGCGGCTATATATATTGATGATCCAGGTTCTATTCTGTTTACACAGAAGCGGCTTGGGCAGAACAAGCAGTACTTCAAATTACATAAATTCAGATCCATGAAGATGTCTACACCTCACGATGTTCCGACTCATATGTTGGAGAATCCTGACCAGTACATTACAAGAGTTGGAAAGTTTTTGAGGGCTCATAGCCTGGATGAACTTCCTCAGATTTGGGATATATTCATCGGTAACATAAGCGTTATAGGTCCTCGTCCTGGTCTTTGGAATCAGGATCTTCTGACGGCAGAAAGAGACAAGTATGGCGTGAATGAGGTGAAGCCTGGTCTGACGGGATGGGCACAGATTAATGGCAGAGATGCTATAGAGATCCCTGATAAGGCGAAACTTGACGGGGAATACGTTGCTCAGAAGGGCTTGAAAATGGATATCAAGTGCTTCCTGGGGAGCCTTCATGTGTTTGGATCAGATGATTCTGTGGTAGAGGGCGGCACAGGAGAGATGAAGAAACGCATTGGTCGTTATTATACGGATGGGAAGAATAGTGCAGAACTGATTGGACATATCGGTTTTGGTGAAGAAGTCGTGGTCGATAACGACGCCCACAGGAATGTTTTGATTGTTGGTGCTGGCTCGTATATCGGTGAGTCTTTCAGAGCATACGCAGCAAAACATTATGGCGATAATTTCACCATAGAGGCTGTGAATACGCTTGATGGCAGTTGGAGAGAGGTAGACTTTTCTAAGTTCGACATCATATATCATGTCGCTGGAATCGCTCATGCAGACGTGGGTTCTGTAGATGATGCGACTAAGGAGAAGTATTACGTAGTAAACACAGATCTGGCGGTAGAGGTATGCGAAAAGGCTAAGGCAGAGGGTGTTAAGGAATTTATCTTTATGTCCTCCATGATCGTCTATGGAGAATCCGCTAGATATGGAGTTCAAAAGGTTGTGGATGTTCACACTGTTCCTGCTCCTGCTAACTTCTATGGAGACTCTAAGCTCCAAGCAGATGTTGCTGTGAGAGATCTGGCAGATGATAGCTTTAAGGTTGTAGTTCTACGTCCGCCGATGATCTATGGAAAGGGTAGCAAGGGGAACTACCCGATTCTAGCAAAATTGTCGAAGAAGCTGCCGATATTCCCGGAGGTTCAGAATAAGAGGTCTATGCTGCATATAGATAATCTCTGTGAGTTCTTGTGCCAACTGATGTTGGTTAAAGGATTTGAAGAAAATGCGATTATTCTGATTCCGCAGAATGCTGAGTGGACTAATACTAGTTCCATGGTTAAGGAGATAGCAGAGGTCAGTGGCAGGAAGATAAGAAGTATGGGAATTCTGAAACTTGCTGTCTATGTAGGCGGCAATATGCCGGGTAAGATCGGTGGGCTTGTAAATATGGCATTTGGCAATAGCTGCTATGCACACAGTCTTTCCACTTACCCCGGCATTAATTATCAAGTTGTATCGCTTGCCGAATCCATTAAAAGAACTGAGGGATCAGAAACGACACATACAAGAAAACATATCCTTGTAATTTCTCAGTATTTTTACCCTGAGACATTTCGAGTCAACGATATCTGCAAAGAGTGGGTTAAGCGAGGGTATAAGGTTACTGTTGTCACAGGTATCCCTAACTATCCACAAGGTGAATTCTTTGAAGGATATGATCTTGACCATAATAGGACCGAGACATGGGAAGGCATGGACATTATCCGCTTGGCAATAAAGCCGAGAAAGACAGGGGCTGTGAATATGTCCCTCAATTATATGTCCTTTGTGAAATCTGGATTTGAATGGGTGAAGAAGACTAATATTCGTGCTGACGAAGTGTTCATCTACGAAGTATCACCAATGACCCAGGCTTTAGTAGGGGTTTGGTATGCAAAGAAGTATAAAGTGCCTTGCAACCTGTATGTGACCGATCTGTGGCCTGAGAATGTGGAAATTGTTCTTGATATGCACAACAGGATCTTCCTCGGCTCTATTGGTGCAATGGTGGACTACATATATAAGAGATGCGATCATATCTTCACATCTTCCCAAAGTTTTATCGAAAAGATAGAGAAGCGTGGAGTAAGCAGGGATAAGCTTATATTCTGGCCTCAATATGCGGAAGAGTTCTATCAGAAGATCGAACGTGCAGATGCACTGGCGATTCCAGACGATGGAAAAGTAAATCTTTGTTTTGCTGGTAATTTCGGAACAGCACAAGGTCTTGATGTATTGGTAGGAGCCGCAAAACTGCTCAAAGAGGCCAGCTTGTATGCTCGTTTCAATATGATCGGCAGTGGTCGCTATGAAGAGGAGCTTAAGCGGCATATCAGGGATGCCTCTGTGGATGAGTATTTTAACTTTATCGACAGGCAGCCTGCGGAGAACATTCCGGAGTACTTTGCCTGGTGCGATGCAGCTTTAATTACTCTGTTAAAGAGTGAAGTATATGCTATGACCATTCCAGCAAAAACACAGTCCTGTTTGGCTTGCGGTATGCCTGTTATAGTATCTGCAGATGGGGAAGTACAAGAGATCATCAGAACAGCTGACTGTGGATTTTCAAGTGACTCTGGTGATGCTGAAGGTTTGGCAGAGAACATAAAGAAGTTTATTAACTTGGAACCAGAAGAAAGAGACAGACTGTCCATGAATGCAATCAGATTTTATAGAGAGAATTTCGACAAACAAATGCTGATGGACAAGATGGAGGCATATGTAGGATGAACAACGGGATGTTTAAAGATAAAACATTGATGATAACAGGTGGAACAGGTTCATTTGGAAATACTGTGTTGAACGGCTTTCTTTCATCTGATATAGCCGAAATCCGCATTTTCTCCCGTGATGAGAAGAAACAGGATGATATGCGCCATGAATATCAGGCAAAGTTCCCGGAATATTCAGATAAGATTCAGTTTTATATTGGTGATGCGAGAGACATTCAGTCTGTAAGGAGCGCTATGCACGGGGTGGATTACATATTCCATGCAGCAGCTCTCAAGCAGGTTCCTTCCTGTGAATTCTTCCCGATTGAGGCTGTGAAGACGAATGTTCTTGGTACTGAGAATGTTCTGACAGCTGCCATTGATGAAGGTGTTCAGACGATTATCTGTTTATCCACAGACAAGGCTGCGTATCCTGTAAACGCTATGGGAACTTCAAAAGCCATGATGGAAAAGGTTATTGTGGCGAAGAGCAGGACTACCAAGAAGACTAAAATCTGTTGTACTCGCTATGGTAATGTATTGTGCTCTCGTGGGTCGGTCGTTCCTCTGTGGATTGATCAGATTCGAGAAGGTAAGCCTATTACATTGACGGCACCAGATATGACCCGATTTGTTATGAGTCTTCCAGAAGCGGTGGAGTTGGTACTGTTTGCGTTTGAGAAGGGTGAATCAGGTGATATCTTAGTTCAAAAAGCACCGGCTTGTACGATAGAGACTCTTGCCAAAGCTACAGTTGAATTATTTGATCCAGGTCATGAGATTAAGGTAATCGGTATCCGTCATGGAGAGAAGATGTTTGAGACACTTTTGACGAATGAGGAGTGCACTCATGCATTTGACCTCGGAAATTTCTATCGAGTTCCTTGCGACAAGCGTGGCTTGAATTATGATAAATACTTCACACAGGGAGATTCCGAGAGAAATACGCTTACAGAGTTCAATAGTAATAATACAAAGCTTATGGCAGTTGAAGAAGTGAAAGAGAAGCTTCTCACACTTGAGTATATACAGCAAGAATTGGCAAACTGGGGTAAGTAGGATATGAAGTTCTTAATAATAGGCTGTAATGGCATGGCGGGACATATCATATCTCTGTACTTGAAAGAACAGGGTCATGATGTCGTTGGTTATGCCAGAGAAAAGTCAAGATTTGTGGATACAGTTGTTGGCGATGCGACTGATTTTGAACTGCTTCAGAAGACAATATGTTCTGGGAGTTACCATTCCATTATCAATTGTGTCGGACTGCTAAACCAGTTTGCTGAAAATGACCACGCTGCAGCGGTAATGCTTAATGGCTATCTTCCGCACTTTTTAGTAAAAGCTACGGCAGGTATAGATACTCAGGTGATACATATGAGTACGGATTGCGTGTTTTCTGGTAGGACCGGTGGATATACAGAGGATACCGTACCTGATGGAACAACATTCTATGACAGATCTAAGGCAATGGGGGAGATCGAGGATGGGAAAAATATCACCCTTAGAAATTCCATTGTAGGACCTGATACTAATGCATCAGGAATTGGGCTCTTGAATTGGTTCATGCAGCAGAAGGACTTTGTGAATGGTTTCACCGGTGCCATATGGACAGGACAGACTACACTTCAGCTCGCCAAGACTATGGAGAAGGCAGCAGAATGTCGGGCACATGGACTCTACAATATGGTCCCGGCAGGATCAATCAATAAATACGAATTGCTGAAGCTGTTTAATGAATACATTAGGATAACGCCGATAGAGATCAATCCGACTGATCGTTTTGTTGTAGATAAGTCCTTGGTCAGAACTAGATTTGATGGATTTGATTATGAGATTCCAGGATATGAAGTTATGGTGAAGGAACTCGGAGGTTGGATGCGAGATCATAAAGAACTGTATCCGCATTATGAACTGTAGGGAGAATAGAAAATGGGAGCAGCAAAGGAACTGCGTCTGATGACAATAGTGGGTACTCGACCAGAAATCATCAAGATGTCTAAGATAATTAAAAAGTGCGATCTGTACTTTGAACATATCATTGTCCATACGGGGCAGAACTACGATTATACGCTTAATGAGGTCTTTTTTAAGGATCTTGGCTTACGTGCTCCAGACCATTACTTGGGTGTGGTTGGAGATAATATCGGACAGACCATGGGAAATGTCATAGCCAAGGCATATGAACTGATGGTGGAGGTAAAACCAGATGCAATCATTGTCTTGGGAGACACCAATTCATGTCTGTCTGTAATATCGGCAAAGAGACTGAAGATTCCTGTATTCCACATGGAAGCTGGTAATCGTTGTAAGGATGAGAATCTTCCGGAGGAAGTTATTCGTAGAATTGTGGATGTCACTAGTGATATTAACCTCTGCTATTCCGAGAATGCCAGAAGGTATATCCTGGACAGTGGTGTAAAGCCGGAATATACATTTGTTGTTGGATCTCCGATGGCAGAGGTGCTGGATGGGTGTATTGATAGTATCAATAACAGCACTATTCTGGAGGAGCTTGGTTTAGAAGCTGGCAAATACATTCTGCTTTCTGCTCACAGGGAAGAGAATATTGATATTGAGAATAACTTCTTCTCCCTTATGAATGCAGTGAACACAATGGCTGAGACATACGATATGCCGGTGCTGTATTCCTGCCATCCTAGGAGCAAGAAGTATATAGACCTGAGAGGCTTCAAGTTCAACGATCGGGTAATCCAACATCAGCCTTTAGGATTCTTCGATTATAACAAGCTGCAGCAGAATGCCTTTTGTGTTGTATCCGATAGCGGAACGGTGCCGGAGGAGAGTGCATATTTCAAATTCGCGGCAGTATCAATCCGTACTTCCACAGAGCGTCCAGAAGCTATGGAAGAGGGAATATTCACGGCGGGAAGCATCACATCAGAACAGGTACTCCAGGCTGTGGATTTAGCTGTAGCCATGCATGCCAATGGAGATGATGGTACTGATGTGCCATGCTACGTGGATAGTAACGTAAGCACTAAGGTTGTAAAGATCATTCAGAGTTACACAGGCATAATTAATAAGATGGTGTGGAGAAAAGGATAATGAAAATAGCAGTAGTCGATGTAGCAGCTGAGAATAGCGGTGCATTGAGCGTATTATATGATTTTTACAACTACGTAAAGAATTATGATAATAGCAATAGATACTATTTTTTCACATCTGTGATTAGATTGGAAGAAACGGAGAATATCACTTGCATTAATAATGAGAAAATTAAAAAAAGTTGGTTTCATAGATACTGCTGGGAATATAGGGTGTTTCCTAAATATGTAAAGCAAGAAAAATTTGATGTACTTTTCTCACTTCAGAATAATGCAATGCCAATTAAAAAAATAAAGCAGGTAGTATACTTTCATAATTCGCTACATCTATTGGATAAAAATAAATTTAAATTGCAAGATCCAAATGACAGAAAATTTTGGATTTATACTCGTATCGTTACACCAATAGTACTAAAGTCGTTGAGAAGAGCTGATTGTTTGATTTGTCAGACAATGTGTACAAGAGATAAATTGAAGGAATATACAGCAGGAAAAGTGCTGGCTATATACCCAGATGCGACTGTTGAGATAAAAAATAATCGAGGAAAGATAAAAGGTTTCTTATACCCTGCAGGACCACTATCCTATAAACATATGGAGTATATTGTTGATGCAGAAAAAAGGTTAAAGGTTGAAGAAAGACATGAAATATTGTTCACCTTTAAGGGAGATGAGAATGAGTATGCAACGAGAGTATTCAATGAGGCAAAAGGACTGGATAAAATAAGGTTTATTGGCTGGCAAAATAGAGATGATATTTTGAATCTATACAATGAATATGGACTGGTATTTACATCTACAATTGAATCCTTTCCAATTCCGTTTATTGAGGCTATGGCATATGGTGTTCCAATAGTGGCTGCAGATGAGGAATTTTCAAGAGAAATTTTAAAAAATTATAAAAACGGAATCTTGTGCAAACCAGAAAATTTGGAAATAGCATTAAAAGAAGCAGAAAAGATGAGTATTATGTCTGGGAAACGGATTGTTGATAGGCAGAATTCCACATGGGCAGATGTGTTGGAGGAACTTAAACATACTGCGATAACATAATAGGAGATATGTATGATAAAAATAAATAAGAGAGCCCTGGATATTTCAGGAATATGTATTTTACTATTTTTAAATGTATTATCGACAGTATGGAATCCGCTTGGTATTCTCATAGGAGTATGTGTTTATATAGTAGTATATGCCCAGTTATTTTCCGGAAATACAAAAAGAGCTTTTTTGACATTTATAATTTGTATGGCTTCGTCATTTGAGGTTAATTCTTTTGTTTATTACAATGAGGCGAGCCGTAATCTCTACAGCATGCTATTGCTCCCGTATGTGTCAGTATATCCATTCTATTTAACGATATATTTGTTTACTTTTTTGTTGTATTACAAGTATCAAAAAATGTTTCACAACAAATTACGTACACATAGAAATATAAAATCACTTGCAACTTATATTCCAATAATGATTATTAGCGGATTCGTGATGGGAGTATTGACCTATTTAGTCAATGACAATGGTATAGCAGGGCTTAATTGGTATTTAGGTGACTTCTTTCGTGTAACCTTTCAATCATTAGCGATGATGTGCATTATCATTTCATCTGCAATACTATTTGTTTGCGATGATGATTGTTATATTACTTACTCAAAAACATTTGAGACATTTTTGGTATCGAGTTTAATAGTAGGTTTATTTACTGGGCTTTTAGGGTGGCATGGGTATTATGGCTCGAATCCCAATATACTTCTTATGCCATTATGTGTTTCTATTGCTCCTATAGTTGCAATTTTTCCGCTATACGAAAAAAAGAAAGCTAATGTATTTTATTTGATATTGACGATACTGTTTATAATCGAGTCGTTCTTCTATGGATCGTTGATGGGCTCCAAATTTTATATGGTTTTGGGCTTATTGATTTTTGTATATTATTTCAAAGCAGCGCAAAGATCGAAAGTGTTAGACGTCATGGTCATTACATTGGGTGTATTAGGTATTATCATTTCATATTCATCCATATTCGAAAGTACATCAATAGACACATATGTTGGGTGGAAACTGACGCAACTTATTGACATGTTTAAATTTAGTGGAAGAACTTTTTTGGAATGGTATGAAAATATAGCGGTATCGCCCAGATATAGATTGGAAGAATTTATTAATATTTTCTTAGAGTACTTAAAGAAACCTGTATATATTATATTCGGAAAAGGAAATGCCGGTACGATCACTCATCTTTGGGGAAATTTAAATTGGAATGTGACGCTTGGTAATTTTCCAGAAGAACAGGTGGCCTCAAGAGTATATAGATCAATGCATGAGTCAGTGAATATTTTGTTTTTGAGGCATGGTTTTATAGGGCTTGCTTTCTTTATTAAGATGATGAAAGAGGAAATCAGGTTAATGTTTAAATCCAGATGGGCACTTGCTGGATTTATATGGATTTTCTTTTATTGGGGTGCTTATCAAAGCTGGTGGATTGGAGCTGTTATGTTGGTGATGAGTTTGTACGAGGGGAGCAGAATCGAAGGAGATCTACGTCAATGAATAAGAAAATAGCAATATTGACTTGTGGTTTACAAGACAATTATGGGGCAAATCTACAGGCTTATGCCACACAAGAGTTTGTAAATAGTAAAGGTTGCTTCGTAAGAATGATAAATTATAACTTTGAAAATGAAAAAAGCTATTCTCCATTAGCACAGAGACATATTAAATCCTTTGTTGCGAGTATTTTATTTTATAGTTTAAGAAAGAGTATTTATAAATCGTTTAAGGGGTTTCGTTCTACTTATATGAAATATTCTAAAAAAATAATTTTAGACGAAGACGATCTTCGCAATGAATTGAAAAACTATGATCTAATTATAATTGGAAGCGATCAAGTGTGGAATCCATATTCAGAAATAAATAGACATTTTACCCTTTTGGATTTTTATGATGTAAATGAAGGGCCTAAGCGGGTTTCCTATGCATCAAGTTTTGGAGTTCGTGAACTTCCAGAATCCATGGCTAAGATGTATGGGGATGCACTAAAAAATTTTGATATGCTTAGTGTGCGTGAAGAGAGTGGAAAGAGAATTATTGATAATTTGTTTGAAAATAATGTAAAGATAGTTGTTGATCCTGTTTTCCTTATTAGTACACTTGATTGGGAACAAATAGCGAGACCTGTAGAAGAATTGAAAGGAAAACAATTTGTATTTGTATATGATTTATGGCATGCGCCCGAAACAAGGGATATTGCTGCAAAAGTAGCAAAAAAGCTTCATTGTGATACTTATATTCTTTCAAGAAACACATTTAATGACAAAAGAGTTAAAAATCTATACGGCATTGGTCCATGTGAATTTATTTGGTTAGTTAAAAATGCTTCATATGTTGTGACAGATTCATTCCACGGGACTGCATTTTCAATTATATTTAGAAAGAACTTCTGGATATATTGTTCTGATAGAAGCAAGTCACTTTCTGACCGTATAGAGTTTATATTAAAGAATTTCGGTTTAACGCAGAGGTTAGTGTCAAATATAGATGATGTTACAGCAAGTGAAGTAAATTATAAAGAAGTGCCTATAGAAGCAGAAAAATGGATTAATGCTTCAAAAAAATATTTCGTAAAGGCGCTAGAGGTGTAATAGTGAAAGTTTATTATCTAGTTAGAAGATTGGAGTCAATACCTTCATGCATTTACAATATGCAAATGCTTCATGATTTAGACTATGAGGTGGTTCCAGTTATAGGTAGTACATCTGATAAATTAGGCGTACTATTAGAAGAATTTAACGAAAGATACATCATGACTAGCAATCCTGATTTTAATAGCAGTATGGACAAAATAATCTTTTCGTTAAAATATAAAGGATTTGTTAAAAATATTAGCAAGTTGATAAATAAAGATGATGTTGTTTTCTTGGGAACGGCAGATACTGCTATACACGTATATTCTGCTGTAAGGCATTGTCGTATTGCATTGGTTCTTCTTGAGTTACACGAGAAACCATGGTTCAATAATAGAGTTTTGCGCAGTATTGCGCGAAGCAGTGATTGTGTCATCTGTTGTGAACGAAATCGCTCACGCTATCTAATGGGCAAGTGGAATCTCGAACGTCTACCTTATGCTATTTCAAATAAACCATATAGAATGTCTCAAGATAGAAATATGAAAAATGTAGATATAACTGTTTCACAAGTAGTTAATGAAATAGGATCAAGAAAAGCCATTATATATCAGGCTCGGCATATCCATTTTGCGGATGAATTGGTTCAGTTGGCAAAGGCAATGAATAAGCTTGATGACAGTTTTGTTCTGGTGCTTATTGGTGAAATTGATTCTGAAGTTACAAAAGATAGAATCTGTTCAGTATATAAAAATACGATATGCAGCGGCCTTTTACACGCTCCCAAGCATCTAGAGATGACAAGTTATGGGTATATCGGTGTTACAGTTTATCAAGAGACAACATTAAATAATATGTTTTGTGCACCTAACAAGATTTATGAGTATGGAGCATTTGGAATACCATGTCTATGCAATGACTTGCCAGGTCTTGTTGAAACGGTAGGCATTGGTAAGGCTGGGGTTTGCGTTGATTGGAATGAAATTGAGAGAATTAAAGAAGGCATTTTAGAGATCGAAAAGAATTATCAAATGTACTCGGAAAATGCTTTGAAATTATATTTGAATGAAGATAATTGTCTGATACTTAATGGGATAATGAATTCTGAATTTACAGGAGAAAATGATTAAAATGGGCATTAACAATAAAAATATAACAGAAGTCGTGAACAATAATTATTGTGCAGGCTGCTTCTTATGTATGGCAGTATGTCCCGTTGGTGCAATTAATGTAACATCCGATAATGAGGGATTTGCACAGCCACAAATTGATGATAGTAAGTGTATCAACTGTGGAAAATGTAAAGCTCTCTGCCCAGAGTGCTCTGAAATAGAATCATTTCAACCTATTAAGACTTTTGTAATGCAAAGCATTTCACTCGACAATGCAGTCAGTTCATCCGGTGGAATTGGGAACAGGATTGGTGAGGTCTTTTTAGCCAATGGAGGTTCAGTAATAGGTTGTGAATTGGATTCAAAAGATGGACGAGCTATTCATTCCGTAGCTACTAAGTCTCAGGATTTGGAAAAGTTTGCCGGGTCAAAGTATGTTCAGAGTGATTTTACAGAAGTGTACAATTTTATGGACAATCTGAATGATAACGAATGTGTTGTATTTGGTACTCCCTGCCAGATTGCTGCCGCGAAGAAATATGCTGAATTAAAAGGATTAGATACTGATAAACTATTATTTGTCGATTTGATATGTCACGGTGTTCCAAGTCCAGAAATTTTTGCACGATATCTGAATTATTTAAAATGTGATGCTGATAAGATTAGTGGATATCGATTTAGAGATAACCGCTATAAAGGCTGTCTGACAGCCTATATTGTATCGTACACAATACAATATAGGGAAGGAACTCAAAAAAAGATTCATAAAACATCTTTGAAGGATCCCTATATGTATATGTTTTCTAAATGTGAGATATATAGAGAATCTTGCTATCATTGCCAATATGCAAAACAAGATAGAGTGAGCGATATAACACTGGGTGATTTTCCAAAGGTTTTAGATTACTGTCCTGATTTATTTGATGTTGCTAATAAGGGAATTTCGGCAGTTATGATTAACACGGAAAATGGTCAAAAGTTTTATGAATCTTATTTGAAGGATAGTGTGTTGGCTGAGATTAAGTATGATTATGTTGTCGAGGGCCAAAGGAATTTAAGGGAGCCATCCCATAGACCTTCAATCAGGGATAGTATATATGAATCCGTTTATAATGATGGATTTTCTGTTGTGAAAGATAGAATGAAGAAAGATAGGTCATTGCGTATTTCAATAATAAAAAATAGCGTACCAGCAAATTTTAAACATGGAATTAAGAGTATCTTGAAAAAGGTAAAGAGGTAGAATAATGGTTATAACAAAGACGCCTTTTCGAATGTCGTTTTTTGGAGGTGGAACAGATATGCCTTATTTCTTTGAGCAGCATGGGGGGTCTGTTTTATCGACGACATTTGACAAATATTGTTATGTGAATATTAGACATCTTCCGCGGTTTTTTGAATATTCAACTCATCTTACATATTCAAAACTAGAGTATGTGAATTCAGTAGACGAGATTCAACATCCTGCAATTCGTAATGCCATGAAAATGCTTGATATGCATGAAATTCGATTGACCTATGAGGCAGATTTACCTGCACGTTCCGGACTGGGGACGAGTTCTTCTTTTGCCGTAGGAATGCTAAATGGCTTTTATGCATTAAAAGGAAAATATATAGATAAAAAAAGATTAGCGGATGAGGCTATTTATTTGGAGAGAGTTCTATGTGATGAGGCTGGCGGATGGCAAGACCAGATTGCGGCTGCATACGGCGGCTTTAACAGAATTGACTTCAGTAAGGATAGTTTTTCAGTTCACCCTGTTATTATTTCTCCGGAAAGGAAAAATCAGTTAAGGAAAAATCTGATGATGTTTTTTACTGGGTTCACTAGATATTCTGCAAAGATCCAAAGTGTCAATTTGGCAGCCAAAGAAGAAAAAATTCCGTATCTTTTAGAAATGCTTCAGTTAGTTGACGAGGCTGAAAAAGTATTAACAGATAAATATACGAATCTTGACGATTTTGGAAGGCTTTTGGATGCCACATGGAAAATGAAGAGAAATACGGGTAAATGCGTAACCACCGATAGTATTGATGACATATATCAAAGAAGTATTAGAGCTGGAGCTATTGGAGGCAAACTATTAGGGGCAGGCGGTGGCGGTTTTTTCGTTTTCTATGTGCCTTTGGAGTGCCAGGATAATGTTAAGAGAGCATTGAATGAGCTTTTGTATATTCCATTCGAGTTTGAAGATGGTGGTACACAAGTTATTCATTACACTCCTGAGCATTATGATCCTGAATTAGCTTAAATAACAGTATGGAGGAAAGATAATGAAAGTATTGGTTACAGGTGCCGGAGGGATGGTTGGCTCTCACATGGTTGAACTATTGTATAACCAGGGGCATGAGGTTCTAGGTACTTATTATAAACCGACTACAGATATAACAGAGATTGATCAATCAATAAAAATGGTTGAATGTGATGTTAGGTACTATCATTCTGTGTATCGGGTTGTAAGCAGTTTTATGCCAGAGCAAATATATCATTTAGCAGCACAAAGTTATCCTACTGTGTCCTGGAAAGATCCACAGGCAACTATTGATACAAATGTTAATGGAACAATTAATCTATTTGAGTCCATTAAAGCTATTAGGCAAGTTTTTCCTGATTATGATCCTATGGTAGTAGTTGCGTGTTCCAGTGCAGAATATGGACAAACATTAAATGAATTGGAGGATCCCTACGTAAGAGAGGATGCATTGCTGCAACCTTTACATCCTTACGGTGTTAGTAAGGTAGGACAGGATATGTTATCCTATCAATATTTTATGAATGATAAAATACGATGCATAAGAGTTAGAATTTTTAATTCTACTGGAACACGTAAGGTAAATGATGTTACATCTGACTTTACAAAGCGGGCTATCATTGCTGAAAGATCAGGCGATTATACGTTAAAGGTTGGTAATCTAAAATCAAAACGTGCAATCATGGATCAGCGTGATTTAGTAAAAGGTTTAATGCTTTTGGCAGATAAAGGCGTACCGGGGGTATACAATTTATCCTCCGAACACTGTTATGTAATGGAAGAAATTGTGCATAAAATAGAGAAGCTGATAGGACATGAGTTCTCTGTTGTAGTTGACCCAGAATTATTAAGACCTACTGACGAAAAGATTATTATTGGGAATATAGATAAGCTAAAGCGGGATACAGGATGGTGTCAAGAGATATCTCTGGATATGACAATTTCTGATATGCTTGACTACTGGAGAACACATATCTAAAACATTAATTATAGGAGTGATGTATGATATGATTCCGAAAATTTTATATATGGAGCTACTTGACAATAATTATGGTAATAAAAAGCTCGATATTTCAGTAATTGATGCATTAAGTGATTTTGCGCAGGTCACAGTGGTGACAGTTAAGAATTGGTTTGACTGTAGCCTACAGAACGTTGAGCTTATTGAATACGACAATACTTGTGATTTTAAAAATAATAAGATAAATTATTACGCTATTCATGTTCAGAATTTGATGACTGCAAGAAGAATAGATAAACAGTATGATTTTGATTGTCTATTTTTTGCATCTTTTCATTCCTATGTTATGGCGTTATCAAGGTTCGTGATTGATAGAACAGATAGAATATACATAATGCATCATAATAATATTGATTGGATAAACAATAGTAAGCTTGGAATGCTCCTCTTTCCATTATATAAAAATAAGGTGAATCATGTTGTACTAAATGACTTTATAAAAAGATATCTGGTTGATGAATTTTCTATTTCTAATAGTCGTGTTCATGTTTTACCACATCCGTTAAATAAAGAGCGTCAGAACTCGCAGAAATTATATAACTGCGTCGGTATAAGCAACAGTAATGACGAGAACTGGGTGAGATATATATACGATAGAGAAATAAAAAGTGGAGATTTAGAAAAACGAGGACTTAAGGTCGTGCTTCGGGCGAAGTCGTTTAGCTACAGTGGTAAAGCATTAAAAATTCTTAATCATTATTTATCGACTGACGAATATTACTCATATATATCATCCACTGAGCAAATGTTTTTACCTTTTCCATCTAGCTTTAGATATCGTATGAGCGGATCTATAATTGACGCATTATCTAACCATACTAAGGTGATCGGCAGTAAAATTCCTGTTTTTCAAGAATTTGAAAGAGAGTATCCTAATCTATGTCATACAGTGAATTCTGCCGAAGAATTTTGGGATTTTTTAATTAACACATCGGGTGTAGATGATGACTGTGATGAAGAATTTGATAGATTCAATGACGCTCATTCGAGGAAGAAAGTTGTTGACTGTTTAAGGAATATTTTTGAAAAATGATTTGTAGGTAAGGCAATAATGAAAGCTGTAATTATGGCTGGGGGAAAAGGAACGAGAATTTCATCCGTTGCGTCCGATATCCCCAAACCAATGATTAAAATTGAAAATAAGCCTGTCCTGGAACGAGAGATTGGATGCCTTAAAGCTCAAGGTTTCACTGATTTGATAATTACGGTCTCTCACATGGCTGAGCAGATAATGAGTTACTTTGGTGATGGCTCTGATTTTGGGGTGCATATTGAGTACTTCATCGAGGAACAGCCACTAGGCAATGCAGGAGCCTTGTTCAAGCTTAGAGACAAGCTTGTCGATGATTTCCTGCTTCTTAATGCAGATTCCATCTTTGATATAGACTTTAGCCGTTTTGTGGATTATCACAGGACTAAAGGCGGATTGGTTACGCTGTTCACACATCCTAATAGCCATCCATATGATAGTGGAGTAGTAATTGCTGATGGTGCTGGCTCGGTAAAGGAATGGTTGACTAAAGAAGGTGTTAGACCACAATGGTACACGAATCGAGTTAATGCCGGTCTGCATGTGATTAATCCTGTTGTTTTGGATATGCTCGACATTGATGCAGATACTATTGGCACTGTTGTGGATGGGAAAATAGTTAAGGCAGATCTGGATCGCCAGATTCTAAAGCCGTTGTGTGGTACCGGTAAGATGTTCTGCTACGATAGTCCTGAGTATGTAAAGGACATGGGTACTCCAGATCGGTATGAGGCGGTATGTGCTGATTATCGAGAGGGGAGGGTACAGGCGAAGAATCTGAAAAACAAGCAGAAAGCCATATTCCTTGATCGTGATGGTACTATAAATCGTTATGTCGGATTCTTGAGAGATATTGGAGAATTTGAGCTGCTTCCAGGTGTATCTGACGCAGTAAAGAAGATAAATGTATCAGGTTATCTTGCAGTTATAATTACAAACCAACCAGTAATTGCCAGGGGAGAGGTCACGGTTGAGCAATTGACAGAAGTTCATAACAAGATGGAGACGCTTCTTGGCGCTGATGGTGCATATCTTGATGCAATATATTACTGCCCACACCATCCGCACAAGGGATATGAGGGCGAAGTTGTAGAGTTGAAGATAGAATGTGATTGTCGCAAGCCTAAACCAGGAATGCTCTTAAGAGCAGCTGAGGATTTTAATATAGATCTGAGCCAATCCTGGATGATTGGTGATGGAGAAAACGATGTGACAGCAGGACGAGCTGCTGGCTGCAAGACAGCTTTAATTGGTAAGGGAGATTTTGGACAGAATGTGACCGTAGAATCACTTCTTGAATTTACCGAAGAGAAAATGGGAGTATAAGATGTATGAATATACTTGAGCCTAGATTAGAGAAACATGTTGATTTACTGATAAAACGTTACCCTGAGCTGCAATGCTGTAAGCAGGCAATTATAGATGCTTATCTTGTAATGGAAGAATGCTATGAACATGATGGTAAAATGCTGATTGCCGGAAATGGCGGTTCAGCGGCCGATAGTGAGCACATTGCCGGAGAACTTATGAAGCGGTTTAAGACACCTCGTCCAGTAACACCTGATATGGCTGATAAGCTGAAGATGGTTGACCCAGTCCGTGGAGCTGATTTGGCCAAAAATCTTGAACGAGGATTGATGGCGATTCCTTTGGTTGCACATGAAGCTCTTTCTACCGCCTATATTAATGATGTGGACGGGTTAGGTGTATTCGCACAACAGCTCTTTGGCTTTGGGCGTCCAGGAGATGTATTTCTCGGTATAAGCACAAGTGGTAATAGCAAGAATGTAATGTCTGCCACAGTGGTAGCACGAGCTCTTGGAATAAAAGTGATAGGATTAACCGGTGCTTCTGGAGGGGAATTGGCATCTGTTGCTGATGTTGCAATCAAGGTTCCAGAGACAGAGACATATATGATTCAGGAATTACACTTACCGGTGTACCACTGTTTATGTTTGATGCTGGAAGATAGGTTCTTTGGATATTAAGAATCGAAAAAGTACGGAGTATAGATATGGATTTTTTGTTTTTAGGCATAATTGTTTTGATGTTTTATGGTGTTGAATTTTCAGGGACTAAATTTTTTGATCCTACTAATCAGAAAACCAATAAGTCATTAAGGGGAATTTTAGCAATTGCCATAGTATTATTCCATCTATCACAAAGAACATCTGATGGACTGTTTTATCATACGGTCATGGGAGATTCGGGTCATTTAACGGTCTCTGTATTTTTCTTTATTTCGGGATATGGCTTACTTAGTCAATTGAAAAATCGGGGGGGGGGAGTATTTAGAAGATTTTATTAAGAGAAGATTTACAAGTATATTACTACCATGGATAATAGCTTCTATTATGTATATTGCATACTACGTATCATTTGACCGTAGTACTCTAATTGAAGCAATAGGAAATCGCCAAAATTGTTTTCTTGTCATCCAAAATTCGTGGTATATGGGGGCGATACTTGTTTTTTATTTCTTGTTCTGGGTAAGTTATAAAGCTTTTGGAACGAACAAAAGAATACTCCCTATATTAGTTGTATTATTTGGAATATGCTGTTATATTGCTTTGGCTTTTGCTTGCGGATTGGGTCGTTGGTGGTATTATTCAAGTCTGGCCTTCGTGCTTGGATTATTATGGAAAGAATACGAAAATACAATAATTCCAATAGAACATAAATGGTACTATTTCCTTTTAATAATATCAATTTTGCTGTTTTCTATTTTATACTATTTGAGAAATACAGTTGGCATCGGACTTGTATCATACTTTGTACAATCATTTGTTTTTCCGATTATTATTGTACTTGTCTTGAGTAAGATAAAGTTATCAAATAAAATTTTGGATTTCTGTGGGGGAATATCTGTGGAAATCTATTTATTACATGAACTCTCCTATACAGTTTTACGGAGTTCGTATGTTTATATTGAGAACGATATAGTTTTTGTATTATTCACATTTGGCCTAACCCTTTTCTTTGCGACTGCATTGCATCAATTGGAGAATTTTTATGCGAAAAAAAATGCTGATTTATAATACCGGTTCGTCGTTACTAAATCAACTGGTTGTATTGATTTGTGGATTTATATTACCAAGATTTATTTTGAGTGCATATGGCTCAGATGTTAATGGATTAGTATCTTCCATTACCCAGTTTTTGGGATTTATTTCGTTCCTAGATCTCGGTGTGGGGGCTGTTGTACAATCTGCCTATTATGAACCTCTTGCTAATAAGGATTATTCCAGGGTTAGTTCCTTATTTTGCTATTCAAAAAAATTTTTTAGAATAGTTGCTTCAATATTGCTTATTTACGTTTGCGTGTTGTGTATCACATACCCGTTACTTGTTAATAGTGTTTTTGATATAAAGTATATTTCCGTACTTATAATTATTATTTCGATCAGTTCGTTTTCACAATATTATTTTGCAGTTCCTCACCAACTATTGTTAAATGCTGATCAACACTTGTACATTCAAGCCAATATGCAGAGTATTTCAGTGATTTTGAACACCTTGGGTAGCGTTATTTTGATCATATGTGGACAATCTATTCATACTGTAAAGTTAGCTTCATCTATAATTTTTTTGATCAGACCCATTTTTTTAGGTATTTATGTTAGGAAAAACTATCAAATTAATTATAAGACTAATGTTAAGGGTTTTAAAATCGATCAACAGTGGAACGGCCTTGCTCAACATTGTGCTACTGTTGTAATGAATAATACCGATGTAATGGTTTTGACTGCATTTTCTAGTCTTAGAAGTGTGTCAATTTATTCAGTGTACTTCCTAATTGTTAATGGGGTAAGACAGTTAATAAATTCATTATCAAATGGTTTTAATGCTTTATTAGGAAATCTTTTGGCAAGCAAAGAGTCTTCTCTTTTAAAAAGGACATTTTCCTCCTTTGAATGGCTCCTACATACTATTGTTGTATATATATTTTCATTGACCGGTGTTTTGATCGTTCCTTTTATCATGAACTATACTGCGAATGTTACTGATGCAAACTACTATCAGCCTGTGTTTGGCTTGCTTTTAACAATCGCAAACGGAATTTATTGCATTCGCATACCATACAACACCATGGTATGTGCAGCCGGGATGTTTAGAGATACTCAAAGCAGCGCTTTGATTGAGATGGTTATAAATATAATTGCCTCAATCGTTCTTGTTTATTATTTTGATTTGATTGGCGTTGCTATCGGTACAATTCTTGCGATGACTTTTAGAACGATTTATTTTATCGCTTATTTAAGTAGAAATGTCGTTTATATTAGTTTGATTGATACCTTTAAGCAGATTGCGCTTGATTTTATACAGATATTTTTAATTGTATTTGAAGCTATTTTTATCATTCATATTATTAATCCATATGCTGGTTATTTTATGTGGTGTATTTGCGCTTTTGTGCTTTCGATATTATCTGGAATCACAGTTGTGATTTTTAATTTTTTATTTAGAAAAAATATGATTTTAATTGCAAAAGAGCTGTTGAGCAGGAAATAAACCGTAGGAGGTAAAAATTACATCCATCTCAATGGCGGGGTAACAGGAACAGAAATAAAGAAAAGGAATATATGATAATGAAAAAAGTAATGCTAGTCTTTGGCACGAGACCAGAAGCAATTAAAATGTGCCCCCTTGTAAATGAGCTGAAAACGAGGAAGGGAATCCAGCCTATTGTCTGTGTTACAGGCCAACATAGGCAGATGCTTGATCAGGTTCTCCAAACCTTTTCAGTCGTCCCCGACTACGACCTTTCTATTATGAAGCAGGGGCAGACGCTGTTTGATATTACTACTAATATCTTATCCTCTATAAAGGCTGTCCTGGAAGAAGTCCAGCCAGACGTAGTACTCGTCCACGGCGACACATCAACAACCTTTGTAACAGCCCTGGCATGTTTCTATCTTCAGATTCCAGTAGGTCACGTAGAGGCAGGATTACGCACCTATAATATCTACTCTCCGTATCCCGAAGAGTTTAATAGGCAGGCTGTGGGCATCATCTCCAAGTACAACTTTGCACCTACTGCTCTGGCAGCAGAACATTTAATAAAAGAAGGCAAAGACCCATCCACAATCTACATCACTGGAAATACTGTCATTGACGCTATGCAGCATACGGTTAAGGAAGATTACAAGCACGAGGAGCTTGATTGGGTTGGCGATGGCAAGCTGATATTCATAACAGCACATCGTAGAGAAAACCTGGGCGAGCCGATGCATCAGATGTTCAGAGCGATTCGTCGAGTACTGAATGAGCATCCTGAGTGCAAGGCCGTATATCCTATCCATATGAATCCTGTTGTTAGAGCTGCTGCGGATGAAGAGTTAGGCGGTTGCTCACAAATTCATATCATTGAGCCGATTGAAGTGTTCGATTGCCATAATTTCGAGGCAAGATGCCACCTCTGCGTGACAGACTCTGGCGGAATCCAGGAGGAGTGTCCCAGTTATGGTCGTCCTGTGCTTGTCATGAGAGACACAACCGAAAGGCCAGAAGGCGTGGAAGCGGGGACATTGAGACTGGTTGGTACGAGCGAAGAGGTTATATATAAGAACTTTAAAGAACTGCTGGAGGACGAATCCGCCTACAGCGCGATGTCTCATGCTTGCAATCCCTACGGCGATGGACATGCCTGCAAGAGGATAGCTGATATTTTGGAGTTTGGTACCTATGAGCCTTGGGAGGCTAAATAGTCACAACACTTCTATTCCATCACCAGGTGGAAGGAAGTAATGGAAATTGTCAAAATCCTGTAAAGGCGGAAACCCTTGCCTTGACAGGATTCCGGCAATTCGAGTTATAATAATCAAGCAGTCAATGAGAATATTCAGATAATTTACTTACACAGTTTAACTTGACAAACCCTATATCACTTCAAAATTTTGATTTTTCATAGGTATAAGGAATACTGGTGCCAACAACGACATCCTCGATTTTCTCCAGAATCAGCCAGTCGTCCATATTTCCCTGATGTTCAAATTCAAGAGGTTCTATAAGCTCGACATCGCAGAATTCCACAAGACACAGGCATTTTTTGTGCCAACGGGTTTTCTGCTTATCCGTCAGATTCAATTTAGCTTGATTATTCTCCAGTGTCTTTCCAATCTCATCTTCAGATAATTTTACATAATTGTCCACATGCTTCACTTTTGCTTTTGCCGTAATTTTAGAGCTGCCTTTTTCCATAAAATATAGAAGTTCACCTTCAAAGACTCTGCTATGGGGGATTTTCCGCCCTGCGGCTCCGCGGACGATCATTGTCTTTGTGCCTGCAATTATTTTATCGAGAACTTTTTCTCCCTTTTTTCCTGCATTATCGCAGTATACTAAGTGTACCATATACAATCCTCCTAATAAAGTATCATACCCCTGTACCAGAGGTTCTCCTAAACAACAGGTATCCAGATCTGGCTCAGATAATCGTCAGCATATACATTGCCGCTGCTATACCATTCCACTTCCGGACAGTCCGCATGCTGAAACGGATATTTGACAAGCCATTCTTCATTCAGATATTTCCAACCCTTTTGTATAGCCTGTGGAACAGGGCCACAACAGTCAAAAACCGCCCAGGCAGAATCAGGAATCCATATCTCAGTGAAGCCCTGAGGCAGCTTATGGTCAGAAATAACCATGATGGAATATTCAATCTCATTCAACTGTTCATCATAAGCGCCAAATAAACCGAATAAGCCTTTGGGATTTCCGGAATCCATGGAAATCAACCTTGAAAAAATACCGTCTCGCTGACATTCACTCCAGAATTCCGGTATCTTTTTGAAATGCGCTTGCTTTTCACAGGATATGGAAATACGTTTGCCGATTAACCGGAATTTCTCCTTTTCTTCTAAGCGCCAGGAATATTTCTGTTTTACCATAATCTGCATTTTAGGAGTGACCCTCAGCATAACATCTGATTCCCGCCCTTCTTTTGGGGACACTCCATGAAACTGCTGAAACGCCCTGGCAAATGAGGTAGGAGAATCATAACCATATTTATAGCTGATGTCAATCACCCTAAGATCGGTACTTTTCAAATCATATCCTGCCAGAGTCATTTTCCGTGCACGTATATATTCAGCAAAGCTGATTCCATTCATATAGGAAAATACCTTCTGGAAAAAGCCAAAAGAACATCCGGCGATTTTGGATATTTCTTTGATGTCAACAGGTTCTTCTTTACGCTGTAAATGATTTTCAACATACTCAATGATGAGCTGTAATTTTTCGTTCCACTCCATGTCATTTCTCCCTGTCCGACTTTTCATATCCATTAAGATGTGCCCTTGGGGTATATTATATCAGATGAATTCCAATATTTCCTCTCTTTTTTCGTACTGTGAGGATAGCATGAGATTTTGTCCAGAAAAATATTCTTACAATTTCTGGCGTATAGAGATAAAAAATAAGGCCGGCAGAAAGTCATAAGAGAAAAATGACATTTCCTTCCAGCCTTATTATATTTCAAATCTGATTTAGCCTTTCACACCGCCGGAGGCAAGTCCGCTTACCAGATTCTTTTCAATACCCATGAACAGGATTACGACAGGAACAATCGCAAAGAGCGACGCTGCAAACAGATATTGCCACTCAATCATATTGTATCCATTGAATACATTGATTCCCACGGTCAAAGGCTCACGCTCGCTTGTGGAAATCAGGCACAGCGCAACCGTGTACTCGTTCCAGGCATTAATAAAGATGAAAATTAAAGTGGTCACGATTCCGGGAGCCGCGACAGGAAGCAGAACCTTTGTCATGCCCTGGAGACGGTTACAGCCGTCAATGGTCGCCGCCTGCTCCATCTCTACGGAAATACCTATGAAGGTTCCGCGCAGCAGCCATATGGTAAACGCCTGGTTAAAAGCAGCATTGATGAAAATCAGTCCAATAATACTGTCCGTCAGACTTAAGATAGACATTACCTTATAGATACCAATCAACAATACCACAGGTGCGAACATCTGGGAAACAATGACGAAGCCCAGAAAGACCGTCTGACCCCTGAACTTCATACGCGCCAGTGCATATGCCGCAGGAATCCCGCAGAGCATGGCAATAAGGGTAGAACCGCCGGCAATCATGAGAGAGTTCAGCATGTAATTCGCCATAGGCGCCCGATGCCAGACATCAATAAAGTTGGACCATACCGCCGTAATAGGGAGTATAGTGCCGTTCATGGAGAAGATCTCCGCCCTGTTCTTAAGAGCAGTACAGAACATGGCAAAATAAGGATACAGCGTAACAATGCAGACAATGATTACAACAATGTACAGCAGGATACGAAGGAGTATTCTTTTCGGAGAACTAGATTTATTTGCCATATGTTATTCATCTCCTTTCCGCAGGGTGTAAACCATGTAAACGCTGGCGCAGATTAACAGGATTGTGAAGCCGATTACGGAAACTGCGGCTGCCTGGCCTTGTTTGCCGTTGTAGAACGCCAGTTTATACAGGTATGTAACCAATGTGTCCGTATGGTTGGCGGGGTCGCCCTTGGTAATCGTCCAGATAATCGGGAAGGAGTTGAAAACATAGATGATATTCAACACCGTACTTACCGTCAGGGAAGAACGAACCAGAGGCATGGTAATCTGGAAAAGCTGCTGCCAGTAATTTGCCCCGTCTACTGTGGCTGCCTCGTAATAAGTGGTATCAATACTTTGCAGGCCGGAGAGGACGCAGAAGGTAACAAATGGAATGGTTACAAAGATACCACAGGCAATCTCCCACATAAAGTATGCCTCCGCAGTAGGCGTCCAGTTAATGGAGTGGTCTATAAGACCAAGCCGAAGCAGCAGAGTGTTCAAGGTACCATAGTCAGTGTCAATGATGAACTTCCACGCGCTTGCCTGAATAACCAGTGTTGTTGCCCATGGAAAAACCATGATAGCTCTGGCAATCTTACGGCCACGGAATTCATTGTTCAGTATCAGAGCGAGTATAAAGCCCAATACCGTGGACAGAACCACTACGGCTACGGTCCAGACGATGGTATTGCGCAGGACCAGCTTGAAAGCGGAACTGTTCATTACTTTGGTGAAGTTGGCAAAACCGGAAAATCCACGAATGATACCGGCCTTGCTGACTTCGCTTAAAGACATCCTAAAGACGAAGATAATCGGAATTAAGATAAAGACCGCCATCAGGATAATACTTGGCAGAATCCAGATATAAGGTTCTACCTTGCGAAATGCTTTGTTTTTCACGGGG
The DNA here is from genome assembly GCA_910584575.1 of uncultured Dorea sp. Taxonomy (GTDB): domain Bacteria; phylum Bacillota; class Clostridia; order Lachnospirales; family Lachnospiraceae; genus Sporofaciens. Next base: position 14,315 of record CAJUBG010000032.1, on the reverse strand, counting down.
ACACCTCCCTTGTAATCTTTAAATAAATTTTAAAATGAAAACCCCGCAGTTAGCTGCGGGGTAAATATGAAATCTTATTCTGCAATTTCATTCTGAAGTTCGTCTAACAGCTCCTTGACATTGCCCCCAAGTAATGCCTGCTGCTCAACATTGATAACGCCCTGTTTTACATCATCCCATTCGGTCTTTGCGGTTGGGTAGAAGTTACAGCTTCCTACGATATCAACCCAGCTTGCCATGCTCTCGTCTTCTTTTGCAAGAATCTCTCCGCCAGTGGTAGTTGCAGGCAGGAAACCTTCCATCAGAACCCACTCAGAGTAACGCTCGTCTTCATAGAAGAAATCGAAGAAAGTCTTGATTGCTTCCAGTTCCTCGTCAGAATACTCATTGTCGAAGCACATAAAGCGGTCCATAACACCTGCGGAAACGGAATCAACGCCGCCGTTTGTCGGAATAGGAGCAACTGCATAATTAATTGAATAACCACCGTCAGCAATATATGTAGGGATACTGTTAGGACCGATCATCATAGCAACCTGTCCTGCACCGAACATATCCTGCAGGTCATAACGTGTGTCGTTAGCAGGGTCACTGTTGGTATATCCTTCCTTTACCATGTTCACGGCGTATTCGATAGCTTCAACGTTCTTGTCGCTGTTCAGCGCCCAGTTATCATCCTCGTCTACAAAGCCGCCGCCGTTGTTCCATGTGTAGTAAGCAAAAGCCGCCTGTCCTTCGTCAGTGGTCATATCAATGCCCCATGGATAGATGTTGGCATCATGCTCTTTAATCTTCTTACATGCTTCAGTCAGCTCATCCCATGTGGTAGGAACTTCAACACCGGCTGCCTCCAGGATGTCAGCGTTGTAATACAGTGCACGGGCGGAAGCCAGGTCTGGAATCGCCCAAATTGTACCGTCTACGTCGGACTGCTCTAAGAATGCCGGATACATCTTATCATAAGTCTCCTTAGATACGAAATCCTCGGCGGGAAGCAGAAGATCGTCTGCCTGATAGTTGGCAAATACGTCGATGTTCAGGATATCAGGAGCATCGTTGTTGGAAATTCTGGTATTCACTACCGTATAAATGTCATTCCAAGATTCAACCTCTACCGTAAGATCAATGTCAGAGTGCTCTGCAGTGAAATCCTTAACGAAGTCCTCCCACCATGTCTTAGTGTTCTGGCCGTACTGTGCGGCAATGACATTGATGGAAACTTTTCCATCGGATTTCCCCTCATCTTTGGACTCCGATCCCCCGTCGGATGATCCGCCGCCGCTGTTGCTGCTACATGCTGCCAATCCACACATCATGGAAAGGATCATGGATAATGCTACCAACTTTTTCATAACTAAAAAACCTCCTTTTGATTGTCTGACTCTGCTCGTCAGAATTAATGTTGTTATAGGGAGTATACCATGTCACATTGACTTCGTCAATATGAATATTAAAATAAAAAATAATAATAAATTATTATACAAAATAACGAAAAAGGAGGGTGTGACAAATGTAATTCAATGTGATTTTTGATGAATATAAATAAAATATTCATAGCTGTTTTTGGCAAATTTAAATTAGTTCTGCTGTTTCAGTCAAGTCATAAGAAAATGGGATAATTATTGTCGAAGCATGCCTTGCAGACCGGCAGTCCATTTACCGTGGAAGAAAGGTCCTCCACACGCATATATCCCAGTGAATCGGCGCCGATCCTGCGGCGGATTTCTTCTGACGAATGGGAGGCGGCAAGCAGCAGGCGGCGGGACGGTACATCCGTTCCGAAGTAGCAGGGATATAGGAAGGGCGGCGAGCTGATTCTTACGTGTACCTTGCCTGCCCCTGCATGCTTCAGCAGATGAATCAGGTTGGTAATGGTGGTTCCCCGCACAATAGAGTCGTCCACTAATACAATATCCTTGTCTTTTACCGTATCCGTAAGAACGCTTAGCTTAAGCCGGACGCTGGATTCCCTCTCTTTCTGGGTAGGCTTGATGAAGGTTCTTCCGACATAGCTGTTTTTATAAAACGCCAGCCCAAACGGAAGGCCGGCCTCCTCGGCATACCCCTGCGCCGCGGTGATACCGGAATCCGGAACTCCTGTGACCAGGTCAGCTTTGGCAGGATAGGCTTTGGCAAGTGCTGCGCCGGCCTTTTTTCTGGACTCATATACAGAGACGCCGTCAAGGACGCTGTCAAGCCTTGCGAAATAGATATATTCAAAGATACAGTGTGCGGTTTTTGGCTTCTTTGGGACAAAGCTTGACGAGATTCCGTCATGTGAAACGGTAACGATTTCACCAGGCTGTATATCTCGGATAAACTGCGCGCCAATGGCGGTTAAGGCGCAGCTTTCCGATGCTATAATGTAGGAAGCATCCCTTTTTCCCAGACAGAGAGGGCGGATCCCCAGTGGGTCGCGCACGCCGATTAGTTTGCGGGGGCTTGCAATGACCAGCCCGTAGGCGCCTTTGATTTTGGAGGCTGTCTGGCTGATCGCTTCTTCAACGGTATGGGCGCCCACTCTTGCCCGTGCGATTTCATAGGCGATGATTTCTGAATCCGTGGTGGTACGAAAGATTGCCCCTGTGCGGGCAAGCTCGCTGCGCAGCTCGTCCGTATTTACCAGATTTCCGTTGTGCGCAAGAGCCAGCGTGCCCTTGATATAATTCATTACAAGGGGCTGTGCGTTGTCCAGTGTGGCTGCGCCTGTGGTGGAGTAGCGGACGTGCCCGATTCCCAGATTCCCGTTTAATCCTTTCAGCGTGTCCTCCTTGAAAACTTCATTTACCAGGCCCATTCCTCTGTGAACGCACATGTTCCCCTTGGGACCGTTAGTGTCAAATACGGCGATTCCGCAGGATTCCTGCCCCCTGTGCTGGAGTGACGACAATCCATAATAGATGGAGGAGGCTGCCGTCTCACCCCTGGGGTTGTAGATACCGAATACGCCACATTCCTCTTTGATTCCCATGCTTCAAAATCTCCTTTCAAATGAAAAAAGCAAAGACACCGGAAAGTATTCCGAAGCGTCTTTGCTTATGGTTTGTAGTATACTCAAAAATTTCCAAAAGTCAAGAGTTTCCCTAAAGTTTCCTGGCAGTTGATTTTATTTCCAAAAGTATCGGTATATTCCATTGCCGCCCAGAGATACTCTTATTATAATTGGGGGTGTAAGAAATACATTATGACAGGAGAATAGACTATGTATGGATTAAATTTGGCAGATAATATTACCCGCTTACGGCATGAGAGGAGGATTACACAGGAGGAGTTGGCGGATTTTCTGGGAGTGACGAAAGCCGCTGTGTCTAAGTGGGAGAATGCCCAGAGTACGCCGGAGCTTCTGATTGTGCTTGAGCTGGCGACATTTTTTGACGTGACTGTGGACAGTCTGCTCGGATATGAGCCTCAGCTTTCCCGTGAGCAGATTCGCCGCCGCTATGGGGAGTTGTCAGAAGATTTTGTAAATCTTCCCTTTGACGAGGCTCTGAGTAAGGTACGGGAATTGGCTCATCGGTATTATTCCTGTTATCCGTTTCTGTTACAGCTTAGCATTATCTACTGGAACCATTTCATGCTGGCAGATACGAGGGAGGAGCAGGTTGAGCTTCTTTGTGAGGCGGTTGCCTGGTGTGACCACATCCTGGAGAATTGCGGCGATGTAGGCGTGTGCGGCAATGCTCTGGTGGTGAAGGCAGGGCTTAGCCTTCAGTTGGGGAGGCCGCAGGAGACGATTGCGCTGTTAGAGCCCACGGCAGAGCCTTCCCGCCTTTCGGGGCAGGACGGGGGGATATTGGTTCAGGCATACCAGATGGCCGGCAAAAAGGATAAGGCCAGAAGCTACGTTCAGGCGCGGCAATATCTTGGGCTGTTAAATATGGTGGTGGATGGCATGTTATCTCTTGCCCTGTATGAAAATGACCTCCCACGGTGTGAGGAAACCATCCGCAGGATGAAAGGCATAATGAGAGAATATAGATTGGAAGCGCTGCATCCGAACGTGGCTGCGCAGTTTTATTTTCAGTCAGCCGTGGCCTATGGGGTGAACGAAAAGTGGGAGGGGGCCTTAGAGGCTCTCGGAGGTTTTGAGAGATGTGTAAGCCGGCTTATGGAGGCGGAACAGATTACACTTCACGGAGACGAATATTTTGACTTGTTGGATGAGTGGATTGAACGGCTGCCTCTGGGGAATATGGCGCCGAGGGACAGAAGCTTTATCCGTAAAAATGTGGGGGATGCGCTAAAGCATCCGGCTTTTGCGGGCATGAAGGAGAGAAAAGAATTTCAGAGGCTTATACGCCTCTTTGCTAATTAAGTAATTTGATGTCGGTAAAAAAAGGAGGAAAAAATAATGCCTGATATGAATGAATTGTTACCGTTTTTTATTCCGCTTGCAATCGCAGAGTTTGCGCTGTTGGCTTATACGCTTCACCATATCCTGACCCACAAGACTTATAAGCGGGGAAGCAGGGGGCTTTGGATTGTCGTTACATTGGTTGGGATGCAGTTTATCGGACCGATTCTGTATTTCCTTCTGGGAAGGGAGGACGTTTAATATGGATATGCTGACCCTTACCCATGTAGAAAAGCATTTTGGTGAAAAACAGGTATTAAAGGACGTGACCTTTTCTATCCCTGAGCACACGGTGTTCGGGTTCGTGGGGAAAAACGGCGCAGGAAAGACGACCGCCATGAAGACAATCCTTGGCCTGCTTTGTGCGGACGGAGGTGAGATTTTGGTAAATGGGATGCCTGTGCGCTATGGAAATACGCCCACCAACCGTTTTGTGGGCTATCTGCCGGACGTACCGGAGTTCTATTCCTACATGACGCCTGGGGAATATCTGGGGTTTTGCGGGGAAATCGCCGGAATGAAGGCGAAGGAGATTAAGAGCCGGACGGAAGAACTGCTCTGTCTGGTGGGATTAAAGAACGAGAAGCCCCGAATCAAGGGATTTTCCCGCGGTATGAAGCAGCGGCTCGGAGTTGCCCAGGCGTTGTTCGGACGTCCGAAGCTCTTAATCTGTGATGAGCCGACCTCTGCCCTTGACCCTGTGGGGCGCAAAGAGTTACTGCATATCCTGGCATCTGCGAAGGAGGAGACTACGGTTCTCTTTTCCACGCACATCCTCTCGGATGTTGAGCATATCTGTGAGAAAATCGCATTTCTCCATGAGGGGAGGATTGTGCTTCAGGGCACTCTTGAGGAGGTGCGTAAGTTGAAGAAGGAGGCGGCCATGGAGATTGAGACAGAGAGGGACAAGGACGCCCAGATTCTCATGTCGGCATTTCCCTTCTTAAAAGCAACAGGAAGGAACAGCCTGTTGTTGGAGGATGCAAAAAGGATGCCGGACCTCCTGCATTTTATTGCGGACAGGAGGATTAAAATTTTGCGCCTGGAAAGACAGGAGGCGGCATTGGAGGATTTATTTATGGAGGTGGTATTAAATGAGGGCGTTTCTTAAAAAAGAATGGATGGAGTGGAGTAGGACCGGACGGTTTTGGTTTTTGCTTTTGGTTTTTACCCTATTCGGTATCATGAATCCAGCCATAGCAAAACTTACCCCGTGGCTTATGGAAAATATGTCAGAATCCCTGACAGATATAGGGCTTGTTGCTACGGAAATTACTGTGGATGCCATGGATTCCTGGGCGCAGTTTTACAAAAATATTCCGATGGCGCTGATTGTTTTCGTGTTGGTGTGCGGCGGGAGTTTTACTTCGGAATATGAGAAGGGAACTTTTATTCCAGTTGTGACTAAGGGACTGTCGCGCAGAAAGCTTCTGGCGGCTAAGGCGCTGTTTCTGTACGGCATGTGGACGGTGATGTATGGGCTTTGCTTCGGGATTACTTATGGGTATAATGCTTATTTTTGGGACAATGGTGTCGTAGAGAACCTTTTTGCAGCCGCAGCCTTAACCTGGTTGTTTGGCGTGTGGGTGATTGGGCTTCTGATTTGTTTTTCTGCCATTGGAAAGAGCAGCTCTTTGGTACTTCTGGGAACAGGGGGCGTGGCCATGGGGGTGTATCTTCTTGGCATGTTCCCGAAGGCGGCTTCTTTTCTTCCGTCGAAGCTGATGGAGGGTATGGCTCTTTTGCAGGGGGTCAGTGAGGGGAAGGACTATTTTGCCGGTGGCGCTTCTGCGGTGCTTTTGGTTTTGCTGTGTATGGGAGTGGCTGTGATGTGTTTTGAACGGAAGCAGCTCTGAATTTTGAAGCGGTTGTATAAGTCATATGGATTTTATCCATGTCAAGGACTAAAACTTTTTTTATTTTTACATTTAGGGAATATGAAGCCCTCCAAGTGAGAATCATTTTACTATACAAAGATTCAAAATGATTTATCTGGTAGGAGGGCTCTTTATTATGGCACAGGGAAAAGTAGAAATATGCGGGGTGAATACGGCGAAGCTACCAATCCTAAAGGAAGAAGAAAAGGAGGCTTTGATCGCGCGAATCAAGGCGGGGGATGCCGAGGCGAAGGAGGAATATATTAAGGGCAATCTCCGGCTTGTGCTGAGTGTGATTAAGCGTTTTGGGGCAAGCAATGAGAATCCTGACGACTTGTTTCAGATTGGTTGTATCGGCCTGATTAAAGCGATTAATAATTTTAATACAGAACTTGACGTGAAGTTTTCTACTTACGCTGTACCTATGATTATCGGTGAAATCAGGCGGTACATGAGGGACAATAATTCCATACGCGTCAGCCGTTCTCTTAGGGATACTGCGTATAAGGCTATCTATGCAAAGGAAAACTATGTGAAACGGAATCTGAAAGAGCCGACGGTTCAGGAGATTGCGGAGGAAATCGGGATTTCCAAGGAGGACATCGTGTTTGCCCTGGACGCTATCCAGGTGCCAATGAGCCTTCAGGAGCCGGTCTACAATGACGGAGGGGACGCCCTTTATGTGATGGACCAGATTAGCGACACCAAGAACAAAGAGGAAAAATGGGTGGAGGATCTGTCTCTGGAGGCTGCCATGGAGCATCTGGGAGAGAGGGAACGGTATATCATTAAGCTCAGGTTTTTTGAGGGAAAGACGCAGATGGAGGTGGCTGAGCAGATTCAGATTTCCCAGGCCCAGGTCAGCAGGCTTGAGAAGAATGCGCTGCGGGTGATGCGCCAGTATCTTTCCTGATTTGCCGCAGGTGTGAAAATCAAGTGGGGATGCAGTCCTTTGGAAAAAGGCTTCATCCCTACTTGCATTTTTCTATGGTCTATAATATGATTAGAGCATGGAGGATATTTACATTATGAAAGCATGCATATTTGACTTAGACGGGACACTGACTGACACGCTGGAATCTCTGACTTACTCGGTGGCAGAGACGCTAAAGGAGATAGGGCTTAATCCTATCACGCCGGAGGAATGCAGAAGCTTCGTGGGAAACGGCGCCAGGGTTTTGATGGAGAAGGCCCTGAAAGCGGCGGGAGATGCTGGCGGGGACAGGCTTGATGTGGGGATGGAGATCTATGGACGCATATTTGACGCCAACTGTACATATCATGTAACACCCTACGAAGGGATCAGAGGGATGCTAAAGGAACTTAAAAAGCGGGGAATTAGGCTTGGAGTTCTGTCGAATAAGCCTCACAGGCAGACGGTGAAGGTGGTCAGAGAAATCTTTGGCGAGGATGTGTTTGACCGCGTGCAGGGGCAGCAGGAGGGGATTGCTAGAAAGCCGGATCCAGAGGGTGTGTACTGTTTGATGAAAGCTCTTGAGGCGTCGAAGGAGGAATGTCTGTATGTAGGCGATTCTGAGGTGGATATCCGGACAGGGAAGAATGCCAAAGTCAGAACCATTGGCGTATCATGGGGATTTCGGTCCAGGGAAGTCCTGGAATCTGTGGGAGCAGAGGCGATTATTGACGCGCCAGGAGAACTTTTGAAATTTATATAGCGGCAGACGGCTAAGGGAGGTGGAGAAGATGTATGAGTATGATGAAGATTGCCTGAAAACATTTCTGAAAAAGCAGGGACAGTTGTTTGACGAGCCGGTGGCAGAGACGCTGGAGGAAGCGGAGGCATTTCTGGAGGACTGTATGGCGGTTGTTGTGGACAGTATCGGGGAAGTGAAGGAATTCTTAAAAGAAGAAGGCGTGGACGTGGAAGGAATGTCAGCCGAAGAACTGGAGGAAGCGTCGGAGGTCTTTGCTCTTTCCGGCGGGCGGTATCTGATTGTGGAAGGATAATGATGTATTTTGAAATTTAAAAAGCCGTAACTACTTGGTAGTTTCGGCTTTTTTCAGCGCTTCCTCGATTGCATTGATGATTACCTGCGAGGTATAGGGATTATCTTCAGAATACTGGATATTTTCCAACGACTGATGCTCATATACCTGCTCGGCGATATCCTCGATTGCCGGCTGAATCAACGGAAACATGGTCGCTACCGTCTCATCCAGGTTGGAGAAACGGATAGAGTTAATGTGGGCCTCATCCACTGTGACCTCCACCTCAAGGGCAGTATTGTTCAAGGTGACAGTGGAGGTGTAGACTCCTGGCATGTATTTTTCTTCGTTGATTCTGGCCTCTTTATTCTTAGGAAGGAACATGAACATAAGCAGTACAATCAGCAGGATTGCCAGTGTGGCAAATACTACTGTGTAGATAATCTCCTTCATATGCAATACGACTATTTTTGTTCTGGAACTCATAAATTGCCTCCTGTATTGGGTATGATATTTGGTTTTCTATAATGTATGAGAAAAGAAGGAAAATTATTCATTTCTTTTTGCGTGACAAATGAACCTGCTTCTTGTATAATAGGAATTCGAGGTGAAGAAAAGATGTTTATCATTGCAGGACTTGGGAATCCTACATTACAGTATGAAGGAACCAGGCATAATGTAGGTTTTAATGTCATAGATGTCCTTGCGGACAAATATAATATTTCTGTGGATGGCAGAAAGAACCGGGCGTATGTCGGAAATGGAACGATTTGCGGCAGGAGGGTGCTTCTGGCAAAGCCCCAGACCTATATGAATCTCAGCGGAGAGAGTATCAGGGGGCTTCTTGATTATTTCAAGGCGCAGCCGGAGGATGAGCTTTTGGTAATTTATGATGATGTGAGCCTGGACGCGGGACAGATTCGGGTCCGCAAGAAGGGAAGCGCAGGAGGCCACAACGGAATCAAGAATATTATCTCCAATCTGGGTACAGAGGTGTTTCCGCGAATTAAGGTGGGAGTGGGCGAGAAGCCGAAGGACTACGACATGGCGGACTATGTGCTCGGACATTTTTCAAAAGCAGAGAAAGAGCTGATGGAGGAAAGCTACAAGCGGGCGGTCTGTGCGGTTGAGACGATTCTTGAGGAAGGGGTAGAGCCTGCCATGAATCTATATAACAGGAAGGTAAAGCCCAAGGAGGAGGCATAAGGATGCAAGCCTTAATCGCGCCGTTAAATGAATTGGCAGAGTTTGAAGAACTCCATAAGAACCGCACGAAGGAACGGGGGATGATACGCGTCTGCGGATGCGTCAATTCCCAAAAGACACACATGATGTATGCACTGAGCGATGGCTTGAAATACAAAGTCATCGCCTGTTCCAGTGAGTTAAAGGCAAAGCAGATTTACGAGGAATACCGTTTCCTCGACCCATATACTTACCTGTATCCGGCGAAGGATTTGCTGTTCTATCAGGCCGACCTTCGCAGTAAGGAGTTGCTTCGCCAGCGCATGGAGGTGCTTCAGGCGCTTATGGAAGGAAAACCCATGACGGTTGTGACAAGCTTTGACGCGTTCCTGGATTCTCTGATTCCAAAGGAGGTAATCGGGGAGAGATTTCTCCATATTAAAAATGACAGCGCCCTGGACCTTGGGGACATGCAGAAAAAGCTTGCAGACCTTGGATATGACAGGGAGGTCCAGATTGAGGGAATCGGGCAGTTTGCCGTCAGGGGCGGAATTCTGGATGTGTATCCCCTGACGGATGAGCTTCCTGTGCGTATTGAGATGTGGGGGGACGAGGTGGATTCGATTCGTACCTTTGACGTGGAGACCCAGAGGTCTATCGAGAATCTTACGGAGATTTACATCTGTCCGGCTATCGAATTTCCACAGGAGGGGGAACGTCGGGTGTCGTTTCTGGATTATTTTCCTGTGGACGAGACGATTCTGTTCCTGGACGAACCTGTCAGGCTTCGGGAGAAGGGCGAGGGCGTGGAAGCAGAATTCATGGAGGCCCAGAAAAAGCGGGTGGAGAACGGCTACGAGATGACGGACGGGGAGGTTCGCCTGTTTGGGACGGATGAGCTTCTGCATAAAATCAATGATTACAGCAGTATTGGTTTTTTTGCCCTGGATATGCGCTGCAAGATTCTGGAGACAAGAGGTTCTTTAAGCCTGCATGCCAAGACTGTCAACCCTTATAACAGCAGCTTCGATATGCTGACGAGGGATTTGAAACGATTAAAGAGAAACGGATATCGGGTGGTTTTGCTTTCCGGCTCACGGACCAGGGCCAAGAGGTTGGCGGAGGACTTAAGAGACTATAACTTAAGCAGCTTTTTTAGCGACGATTTGAATCGCGAGACTGCGCCGGGCGAGATTATGACGGCATACGGCCATGTGGCCACAGGGTATGAGTACCCGATGATAAAATATACTGTGATTTCTGAGACAGACATTTTCGGGAAGGTCAAAAAGAAGAAAAAGCGGAGGCTCTACGAGGGGCGTAAGATTCAGGAGTTTTCCGAGTTAAAGCCAGGGGATTATGTGGTTCACGAGAACCATGGACTGGGTATCTATCAGGGGATTGAGAAGATTGAGGTGGATAAGATTTCCAAGGATTATATGAAGATTTCATATGCCAAGGGAGGCAATCTTTATATTCCTGCGACGCAGCTTGACCTGATTCAGAAGTATGCTAACGCTGACGCAAAGAAACCGAAGCTTAACCGGCTGGGAACCCAGGAGTGGAACCGGACGAAGACGCGGGTTCGGGGGGCGGTTCGGGAGATTGCCAGGGATTTGGTGAAGCTGTACGCGGCGAGACAGAAGCAGGAGGGCTATGTGTACGGGGAGGATACGGTCTGGCAGAAGGAATTCGAGGAAATGTTTCCCTTTGAGGAGACGGAGGACCAGCTTCTTGCCATTGAAGCCGTGAAACAGGATATGCAAAGCCACAAGATTATGGACCGCCTGATCTGCGGGGACGTAGGCTTTGGCAAGACGGAGGTTGCCATCCGCGCGGCGTTCAAGGCGGTACAGGAGGATAAGCAGGTCGTGTACCTGGTTCCCACCACTATTTTGGCTCAGCAGCATTATAATACCTTTTTGCAGCGGATGAAGGATTTTCCGGTAAGGGTGGATTTGATGTGCCGTTTCCGGACGCCTGCACAGCAGAAGAAAACCATAGAGGATACGAAGCGGGGACTGGTGGATATCGTAATCGGCACCCACAGGGTATTGGGAGACGACTTGAAGTTCAAGGATCTTGGACTTCTGATTATTGACGAGGAGCAGCGTTTCGGCGTGCAGCACAAGGAGAAGATTAAGAAGCTTAAGGAAAATGTGGATGTGCTGACGCTGACGGCGACGCCCATTCCCCGTACTCTCCATATGAGCCTCATTGGGATACGGGATATGAGCGTTTTGGAGGAGGCGCCCAATGACCGTATGCCTATTCAGACGTATGTAATGGAGTATAATGACGAGATGGTGAGGGAAGCCATTGAACGGGAATGTGCCAGACAGGGGCAGGTCTACTATGTGTATAACCGGGTGGAGGATATTGCGGAGGTTACGGCCCATATCCAGAAGCTGGTGCCGGAGGTTTCCGTGGAGTTTGCCCATGGCCAGATGAAGGAGCACCAGCTTGAGAAGATTATGTACGAATTCATTAACGGAGAAATCGACGTGCTGGTGTCCACCACCATTATTGAGACAGGGCTTGACATTTCCAACGTTAATACCATGATTATCCATGATTCAGACCGCCTTGGGCTGTCGCAGCTCTATCAGCTTCGGGGGAGAGTGGGGCGCTCGAACCGGATGGCGTATGCGTTTCTTCTGTACCGGCGGGACAAGATGTTAAAGGAGATTGCAGAGAAACGTCTTGCCGCTATCCGTGAGTTTACAGACCTTGGCTCTGGGTTTAAGATTGCCATGCGGGACTTGGAAATCCGCGGCGCAGGTAATCTTCTGGGGGCTGAGCAGCACGGCCACATGGAGGCTGTGGGATATGACATGTATTGTAAGATGCTCAACGAGGCGGTCCGCCACTTAAAGGGGGAGATGGAGGAGGAAACCTATGTGACGACCCTGGATTTGAACGTGGACGCATTTATTCCGGATTCCTACATTTCCAATGAGTACCAGAAGCTGGATATCTATAAGAGGATTGCCGCCATTGAAAATGAGGAGGAAAAGGAGGACATGACGGAGGAGTTGACAGACCGTTTCGGGGATATTCCGAAGAAGGTGGAAAAACTCCTGGAGGCAGCCGGCTTAAAGGCTCTGGCTCACAGCGTCTATGTCACCTCCGTAGAGCAAAAAGGCGAGACGTATTATTTTACCATGTATGAGAAGGCCAGGATACAGCCAGGAAAGATTCCTGGGATCATCAATGAATTTCGGGGCGATTTGACTCTTAAGACGGACGGAGAGAGCCCTTGCTTTATCTACGAGAGAAAGGGCAGGCTGCGCAAAGAAAAAGGTACGGATGCCCTGGCAGTTGTGAAAAATGTGTTAATTGCCATGAAGGGATTGATTGAGCAGTAAAAAAGGGATATAATTACGAAGGAGGTAGATAAAAGATGAAGAAGAAAATTTTGATGCTGTTGATGGCGGGGATGCTCAGTGTAGTTTCTCTTGCCGGATGCAGCTCGTTTGAAGAAGATGAAGTGGTGGTGACAGTCGGGGATGAGAAGGTTACGGCTGACATCGCGAATTTTTATGCAAGGTATGTCCAGGCGCAGTATGAGACTTATTATTCGGCTTATCTGGGAGAGGATATGTGGAGAAGCGAGGCTGCGGAGGGCAAGACCTATGAGGAATCTGTAAAGGAGTCTATCTTACAGAATCTGGAGGATATGGTAGTTCTGGAAGCCCATATGAAGGATTACGACATGTCTCTTTCCGATGAAGAAAAGAATGTCATAGAGAAAGCCGCCAAGAAGTTTGATTCTGTGAATGCCCTTGAGGATAAGGAGAAGGTATCCGGTTCTGAGGAGACGGTTAAGCGTGTCATGACGCTGATGGCAATCCAGCTTAAGATGCAGGACAAGATTCAGGAGGGCGCGGATACGGAGGTGTCTGACGAGGAAGCGGCACAAAAGAGTATACAGTATGTGTTATTTTCTTATAAGAATGAGGACGAGGACGGTAAGTCCAAGGATATGACGGACGAGGAGAAAAAAGAGGTTGACAAGAAGGCGGAGGAATTTGCCAAAGGCGTGAAGGAGGCCGAGGATTTTGAAGCTTTTGCCAAGGAGAAGGAATTGGAGGTTAAGACAGGCACGTTTGATTCTGAGTCAAAAATTCCTTCGGGGGATCTGGTTGAGGAAGCGGATAAGCTGAAGGAGGGCGAGGTTACCGGCGTTGTAAAGACGGACAATGGCTGTTATGTGGCTAAGCTCACAAGTATGCTGGACCGTGAGGCGACGGACGCGAGGAAGGATACCATCGTGAACGACAGGAAGCAGGAGTTGTATGCCGATACCTGTAAAGAGTGGCGCAAGGAAGCAGGAATCAAGGTGGATAAGGATGTCTGGGAGAAGATTGATTTCAAGGAGATTAAAGTCACGATGAGGGAGGAGGTTAAGGACCCTTATTCTAATAATGTGGAGACGGACGACGTGGCGGACGCAAAGAAAGAAGCGGAGGAGAACGCGCAGTAAGAGGCATTTTGATATTGTTTGTTTTGACAGAGCCAAGGCGCTTGTATGGTATTTACAAGTGATTGGCTCTTTTTAACATAATCAACCTGTCTGATATCCCAAGGGTATACCTACTGCATAAAAGATGTGAGAAGCTCATTTACCAGTTTGCCGTCGGCCTTGCCTTTGACCTTTGGCATCAGAACCTTCATAATCTTGCCTTTATCCTTGGCTGTCGGTTTTTCCACCTGGACTTCTTTTAAGGTGGCGGAAATGACTTCGCGGATTTCAGCTTCATCCATCATTTTCGGCGCGTACTGCTCTAAGACTTTAAGCCGTTTGTTACAGTCCTCGATGATCTCTGTGCGGTCAGAAGGGGTCATCTCCAGTGTTTCCTTCGTTTGCTTGATTTCCTTCATGATTACCTGCGTTTCTTCTTCTTCGGTCAGGTCGTCGCGTTTGTCGATTGCTTTATTCTTAAGGGCGG